>CAVJRB010000182.1:0-21193 GCA_963651655.1 bacterium
CGGTGATCTATGCAGTCATTTATTTCATCGAGCGCTATCTGAAAAAGGATATCGAGGAGCTGCAGATTACCAGGCGCGAGATGATCGTTGCCTGTATTGTGACTGCAATTGTGTACTGCATCAGCAATCTCAGCTATGTAGATGCAAACAGTCTTTTCAGCGGCGGAACCGCTATGGATATTTTTATCATCCGCACCCTGGCGGATTTAAGCGGTATGGCAGTGCTTTATGCATATCATATCCAGGTGAAGGAGATTCAGCTGCGGTTTGAGAAGGATACCCTTCGGAACATTATGAACATGCAGTACAGCAATTACAAGCTTTCCAAGGAAAGCATTGACATTGTAAATCAGAAGTACCACGATCTGAAGCACCAGATCAATCTGCTGAAAAGCGGCGCGGATTCTGAGAAATCCGGGGAATACCTGGCGCAGCTGGAGCGTGAGATCAAGATTTATGAGACGCAGAATAAGACAGGAAACAAGGTTCTGGATACCATTCTTACCAGTAAGAGCATGCACTGCCAGAGACATGGCATTGAGCTGAAATTTATCGGTGAGGGACAGCTCCTGAATTTTATGGAGGATATGGATATCAGTGCCCTTTTTGGAAATATGCTGGACAATGCCATTGAGAGCGTGGTGAAAATTAAAGAACGTGAGAAGCGTCTGATTGCTCTTCACGTCATTCAGGACAGACAGTTTATCCGTATCCGTACGGAGAACTACTGCGAGGAGGATGTCCAGTTTCAGGACGGACTTCCGATTACAACCAAAGCTGACAAGCGTTTCCATGGTTATGGAATGAAGAGCATGAAGAAGATCGTGGAAAAATACGGCGGCTCTGTGGTAGCCGGCAAGACGGACAACTGGTTTGAACTGAAGATTTTGATTCCTATGAAACGATAAAAAAACACCCCGCAGCAATGCGGGGCATTTTTGAATTATTTTTTCTTCTTGGATTTCTTGGATTCAGTCTGGGCTGCCTGAGCTTCCTCTGCAGATTTCTTAAAGCGGGCGAAGAAGCCTTTTTTCTTCTTGGCCGGGGCTTCCAGATTGCCGCGGATGCCTTTGACACCGACTATGTAAAGTCCGCTGACCTCTGCCTTGATCTCTTTCTTAACCGGGATCAGGTCGAATACCTTCTCATCTGCGATAAGAATGGAAATCTTCGGACCAACCTTAGCCTTAACGATGGGAAGCTTGGAACGGCGAAGAAGCTTGGGAGTCTGGTCGATGACCATCTGTGGGAGACCGGATTCCTTAAGTGGCATTCTCTTCTTATCAATAACGAGCATGGAAACGGTCTGTTTGCTTGCTTCGATCTGTGCCTGCTGTTCTTCCTGTTTCTTCTGGGTCTTCTTGCCAAAGAAATACAAACCAATCAGTAATCCGATGAGGATTACGAGAATCACCAGAAGGACAATTGTTACTGGATGCATACTTATCCTCCTACCATAAAAAGTTTCTTATTACTTACATAAACTCTATTTTACCATTGTTTTATAGAAAAGGCAATTAAAAAATCGGCATACTGACAAGATATGGCAGGGAAGAATTGTGGGAAAATAGGTGGTAATTCATATAAATATCATGTATAATGGAAAACAGCGGTTACAAAATGGATAGTTTTATCTGATATGGTTAAAATGTTAATGTCAGAATCGCTGTCGAATCAGTTTGTGACAGCTTGTTATGAGCGAGACAGATCTGTTCCATGCTGTTTCTCATAACAGATCAACGGGGGGAGCTGACAGGACAAATAAGGAGCTATACACAATATGAAGAAAACAGATACAGAACAGCAGGAGACCTCTGTTCTGGAAGAAAAACAAGCCCCCGACAGCAATACGGAAGGGACGCTTGATAAAGAATTACAGGAATTAGACAAGGAGAGCAGGCAGGAAGAAGCGTATTATGAAGAGCGCCGGAGAGAGAGACACCAGCGTAATCTTCAGAGAAAGAAGAGGCAGATGCGGAATCGTAATCTGGCTCTTATTGTTACTGTTTTGATACTCCTTGGAGGTGCAGGATATTTCTGGGGTGACCAGATCGGACTGAAGGATGGTGTGGAGACCCTTGTAACCCGTGCGAAGGCTTTGATTCCTGAGAAGAAAGAAGATACAGAAACAGCGGAAGCTACGGCTACACCTGTTCCAGAGAAAGAATCGGAAGCTGAGGATGAGACAGAAGATCCGGCGGATTCAGCTGAATCCGAAGATTCAAAGGAAGTAGAGGATCCGAATGATTCAGAAAATGCGGATGACGAAGAAGCAGATTCTAATGAAAATAAAACAGCAGATCCTACTGTGACGCAGGCTCCGGTGAAAGCCGAGGCAGATTTCATGCCCCAGGCAGTGGCAGCAGGCGCTGGTTTTATCCACAGACAGGTCCGCCATGAGAAGAAGGTTCTGACCACTGCCAAGAATAGGGCGGCTCAGTACGATTATGACGGAGCCATCAAGCTTTTGAAAAATGACAATGCGTATCAATATAATGTGCATTTTCAGAATGCAGCGAAGAAATATAAAAAAGAAAAAGACAATTGCGTAGCCTGGTCCCCGGAGCAGGTGACACATATTTTTTACCATTCTCTTATTGTAGACACCTCCAAGGCATTTGACGGGGACTACAAGCAGGATGGCTACAATCAGGTAATGACCACGTTGGATGAGTTTAACAAGATTACCCAGACCATGTATGAGGAAGGGTATGTTATGGTGAATCTCTATGACCTGGCAGGACTTGATGATGACGGCAATATGAAAGCCAAGACTGTTTATCTGCCTGAGGGCAAGACGCCCTTTGTATTATCACAGGATGATGTGTGCTACTATCATTCCCAGGACGGGGACGGAATCGCCACCAAGCTTGTCGTAGATGAGGACGGCAAGGTGCGCAATGAGTATGTGCAGGATGATGGAAGCACTGTGGTGGGCGACTATGATGTTGTGCCGCTGATCGACCGTTTTGTGGAAGCGCATCCGGATTTTGCATATCACGGACATAAGGGAATTGTGGCACTGACCGGATATAACGGTATTTTGGGCTATCGCACGGATATCAGCTACCAGACAAGGCCGGATGACCTGAATGATGATAAGCTGGCATGGCTGAATGCGCACCCGGATTTTGACCTGGAGACAGAGCGGGCAGGTGCCAAGAAGGTTGCAGATGCCATGAAAAAAGAGGGCTGGACCTTTGCCAGCCACACATGGGGACATAAGAATATGTCCACAGTTTCCATGGAACGTCTCCAGACCGATACTACCAATTTCAAGGAAAATGTGGATCCGCTTATTGGAGGAACCGACATTATCATCTTTGCATTTGGCGCAGACATCAACAATGGCGGTGCCTACACAGGGGATGAGAAGTTTAATTATCTGAAATCACAGGGCTATAATTATTACTGCAATGTGGATTCCAATAAATATTTTGTGCAGATCACAGACGAATATTTCCGCATGGGAAGAAGAAATGTGGATGGATACCGAATGTATTACAATCCGGATCTGCTGGCGGATCTGTTTGACGCAAGTGAAGTATTTGATTCTTCCAGACCGACTCCGGTACCGCCTATGAATGGCGGCTGATAAGATAGCCTCTAATTCTTAAGAAAAAATGAAATGTGTCGGCAGGCTTTCTTTTTGGAAGAAAATATGTTAGTTTTAATAGAAGAGAAACTGAAGGGAGTTTATTTAGTATGAAAAGAAAAGCATATCTTGCAGCTTTGGTAATGTGCATGGCACTTGCCGTGAATGGCTGTGGAAATAATAAAAGCGAGGCAGACTCAAGTGACGCACAGGCTACTGAGCAGGAGGCAGATACTTCATCATCCAAGACGGATTCTGAGGGCAACACCCGCCTGGTTTCCGTTGACAGTGTTGAGAAGTACGTCACGATTGCAGATTATAAGGGAATCACCCTGGACAATACCGTGCAGGAGGTTACAGACACAGATATAGACAATCGTGTTGCCGAGAACCTCCAGAATAAATCAGAAACAGTGAATGATGCAGATGCAGTTATTCAGAACGGCGATACCGCAACCATTAATTTCGTAGGAACTAAGGACGGCGAAGCATTTGAGGGCGGAACTGCCAACAACTACGATCTTGTGATCGGAAGCGGTACCATGATTCCGGGATTTGAGGAAGGAATCGTGGGAATGAAGAAGGGCGAGACCAAGGATGTCACTGTCACTTTCCCGGAGAGCTACAGAAATTCCGACCTGGCAGGACAGGAAGCCGTATTCCAGATTACAGTGCAGAGCTTTAAGCGTCCGCCGGAACTGACCGACGACTGGGTAACCGCCAATACAGATTATCAGAATACAGATGAGTACAAAGAATCTGTGCGCAGTGAGCTTGAGCAGGAGAACCAGGAGCAGGCGGAGAACAGCCTTAGAAGCACTGCATGGAATACCGTATATACCAATTCTGAGGTTATGGAATACCCGGAGGAGGATGTAAATGATGCTGTGGAGACCTTTAAGAAGCAGGCGGAGGCATATGCGAAGCAGGCAGATATGGAACTGGAAGACTTTGTAGAGTCCCAGGGAGTGTCTATGGATGATTTCGAAGCGCAGTGCCAGCAGTATGCACAGGCGAAGGTAAAGCAGAATCTGATCATTCAGGGAATTATGGATGCAGAGGGCATGACTTTGGATGATGAGGAGTGCCTTGCCATTCAGGACCAGCTGGTTGAGCAGTATGCATCCGGTGACCTTGCTGCACTGATCGACACTTATGGTCAGGTTGCAGTTGATGAGACCATTGGCCTGATGCGAGTTGAAGATTTTATTATTGCAAATGCAAACTATGACCAGACTGCAGGAGAGGATGCAGAGGCAGCAGATGCCGAAGAAGGACAGACTGCAGATGAGGCTGGTGAAGAAGAGCAGACAGCTGCTGACCAGGCCTCTGACGAAACAGAGGAAGAGAAAAAGGATACTGCAAATGACAGTACAGACAGCGAGGAAGCTGAAAGTACTGCAGATGCACAGGATACCAATACAGAAGATTCATCCCAGGAGGGGGCAGAATAATCATGATCATTAAAAATGGAGAAGTATTTCAGGAAGATGGAAGCTTTCAGGTACAGGATTTATATGTAGAGAATCATAAGATTGTAGCCACTGAGGCAGAGGTTACAGACAAGACTGTAATAGATGCCAAGGGGCTGAAGGTGCTTCCGGGACTGGTGGATGTACACAGCCACGGTGCATTTGGCCACGACTTTTCCGATGCAGACCCGGAGGGGCTTAAGATTATTCTGAAATATGAGAAGAGCCATGGAGTGACTTCCTATTGTCCGACCTCCATGACACTTCCGGCAGAGGAACTGAAGGAAATTTTTGCCACCATAAAGACAGTAGGGGATTTTCCAGAAGGCGCCACAGTAAGAGGTATCAATATGGAGGGACCATTTCTGGACTCGAAGAAAAAAGGCGCTCATGTAGAAGGTTATATCCGCAAACCGGACGCAGAATTTTTCCGTGAGCTGAATGCTTATTCCGGCAATATGGTGAAGCTTGTGACTCTGGCTCCGAATGTAGAAGGGGCTATGGAGTTTATTGACGAAGTACATAACGAGGTATGTATTTCCCTCGGCCATACAGGTGCAGACTATGAGACGGCATCTGAAGCAATGAGAAGAGGTGCCCATCATGTGACCCATCTTTACAATGCCATGCAGCCGCTGGCTCACAGAGCACCGGGACTGATCGGTGCTGCTTCTGATGATGAGCAGTGCATGGTGGAAATGATCTGCGATGGAATCCATATCCATCCTTCTGTAATCCGTGGAACCTTTAAAATGTTTGGACCGGAGAGAATCGTGCTGATCAGTGATTCCATGATGGCAACCGGTATGGAGAATGGAACCTACCAGCTGGGCGGACAGGAAGTAACCATGAAGGACTGCAAGGCTACCCTGAAGGACGGTACCATTGCAGGCTCCGCGACCAACCTGTATGACTGCATGCGCAAGGTAGTTTCTTTTGGTGTGCCTGTGGAGGAAGCTATTTTCGCGGCTACAAGAAACCCGGCTAAGAGCATTGGCATTTACGATGAGGTCGGTTCTCTTTCTGTGGGAAAAGAAGCTGACATTCTGCTGGTAACAGACGATCTGGAGCTGAAAAAAGTGTTATAAGGGATTTTTTGCAACAACGGATAAAGAGGGAAGTTATAAATGGATAGAAGTGTTATACGCGAAAGAATGCGTAAAAAGCAGCGCCAGATACGACGAAGGAAGATCATTAAGCTGGTTACTTATATAGTAGCCATGGTACTTGCGGTCATCTTTGTGATAAGGGGAGTAATTTTTCCTATTGTGAGCCGTATTGGAGGGAAGAGTACCGGAGAGTCCCAGCAGGTGCAGGCAGATGCGGAGCAGACCGTGGATCCTACAGCTGCACAGCGGCAGCCGCTGAAAGGACAGAGCGATCTGACCAAGGTTTCTACCCTTACACCGGGATGGCATGAGGATGACAACGGCCGCTGGTATCAGAATGCGGACGGTACATATTATACAGGTGGTTTTGCGGAAATTGACGGTGTGACATATGCCTTTGATGACAATGGCTATATGCAGACCGGATGGGTGACAAAGGGATCACAGGATTATTACTTTAACGACGATGGTTCCTATAATGCGTCTGAGAAGCGTCCGATGATCGCACTGACATTTGATGATGGCCCGGGAGAGTATACCTCTGAGCTTCTGGACTGCCTGGAAGAAAATAATGCACACGCAACCTTCTTCATGCTTGGCCAGAATGTTCAGAACTATCAGGATGACGTGAAGAGAATGCTGGAACTTGGCTGCGAGATCGGCAACCATTCCTGGGATCATGCCAATATGTATGAACTGAGCCTGGACAGCGTAGTGAAGGAGTTTAACGATGCAGACCAGGCATTGATCGATGCCTGCGGTCAGGCATCTACTGTAGTGAGAGCTCCTTACGGAAATGCCAACGAGGACATTATGAATGCAGTTGGGAAGCCGTTCTTTATGTGGTCTCTGGATTCCCTTGATTGGCAGTATAAGGATGTGGATCTTGACTACAAATCCATTATGCAGGATAACAGCAGTGTGATCAAAGACGGTACCATTATTCTGATGCATGATATTCATGAGCCTTCCGTAAAAGCCGCGGAGAGGATTATTCCGGAGCTGATCAATATGGGCTTTAAGCTTGTTACCGTAAGCGAGATGGCAGAAGCTAAGAATGTTACTCTTCAAAATGCTTCTTACAACAACTTCTGGCAGAATATTCTGGATGAGGGCCTTGTGCCTGGCTATGCAGGAAACAGTACCTCTGATGCAGATGCTTCTGACAGTACAGAAAGTGATGGTTCTGATGGAAGTGACGGCACAGAAGATTCCAGCGATGGTTCTGAGGATGGAAGCGGCAGTGACGGCAGTGAAGATGGAAGCGATTCCAGCGAATAATATTTAATGAAAATAACGCTTGTACTTTAGAAGAAATTTCGAAAGTACAGGCGTATTTTTTTACAGGAAAGCTCGATTTTGGTATGGCGTTTTTGGGAATAATAGACAATTTAATTGTGGCGTGGAGGAAAAGAGTATGTTATAATGTGCGTAAGGATTTTTACGAAAAGAATATGGCTGTTTGCACAGAAATATTCATGAATGAAAGTTTAGGGAGGTAACTTTCTGATGGGAGAGAAATTACAGTTTACAGAACTTGATCAGTACCTGTTTGGACAGGGAACCCATTATGATATTTACAGAAAACTGGGCGCACATCCAGTGAAGGACGGCGATGAAGAAGGCGTCTATTTTGCAGTGTGGGCACCCAATGCACAGGGTGTCTCGGTAATTGGAGAATTTAATGAATGGGATGAACAGGCGAACCCCATGACGAAGGCAGGACCGATCGGCGTATTTGAGACATTTGTTCCAGGCGCGAAGATTGGCCAGCTGTATAAGTTCTTTATTATTGGAATGAACGGGGAGCACATTTACAAGGCAGACCCTTATGCCAATGAGGCAGAATTAAGACCGGGAACTGCATCCAGAATTACAGACATCCGCGACTTTAAGTGGAAAGACGGAACCTGGATGAAGAACCGCCAGAAGTTCGATGAGACCAAGGATGCCATGTCCATTTATGAAGTGCATCCGGGTTCCTGGATGAAGCATCCGGCTACCGAAGAGGACGAGAAGGGCTTTTACAATTACAGGGAGCTGGCAGTGAAGCTGGCTCAGTATGTAAAGGATATGGGCTACACACATGTGGAACTGATGGGAATTGCAGAGCATCCATTTGACGGCTCCTGGGGCTACCAGGTAACTGGATATTATGCGCCTACATCCCGCTACGGTACTCCGCAGGATTTTAAATATCTGGTAGATTATCTTCACAGACAGAAGATTGGTGTTATCCTGGACTGGGTACCTGCCCATTTCCCCAAGGATGCACACGGTCTTGCCAATTTTGACGGCACAGCGGTTTATGAGCATGCAGACCCAAGACAGGGTGAGCACCCAGACTGGGGAACCAAGATCTATAACTATGGCAGACCGGAAGTTAAGAACTTCCTCATTGCCAATGCCCTGTTCTGGATCGAGGAATGCCATGTAGACGGACTGCGTGTGGATGCAGTTGCGTCCATGCTGTATCTGGACTATGGCAAAAATGACGGCCAGTGGGTAGCGAATAAATACGGCGGAAACCAGAACCTGGAAGCAATCGAATTCTTCAAGCACCTGAATACGGTTGTCCTGGGAAGAAATCATGGAACGGTCATGATCGCAGAGGAGTCTACTGCATGGCCGAAGGTTACAGGTAAGGCTGAGGATGACGGACTTGGATTTTCCCTGAAATGGAATATGGGCTGGATGAATGACTTCCTGGAGTACATGAAGCTGGATCCTTATTTCCGTAAGTTTAATCATAATAAGATGACCTTCTCCATGACCTACGCATACAGTGAGAAATACGTTCTGGTCATTTCCCATGATGAGGTTGTGCATCTGAAGAAATCCATGCTGGAGAAAATGCCGGGAGAGCCGGATGACAAGTTTAAGAACCTGAAGGCTGCTTATACCTTTATGTTCTGTCATCCCGGCAAGAAGCTTCTGTTCATGGGACAGGAATTCGGTCAGCTTCGTGAGTGGAGCGAGGAGAGAGAGCTTGACTGGTTCCTTCTGGGAGAAGAGAAGCACCGCGACCTGAAGGATTTCGTGAAGACTCTTCTGAAGATGTACCGCAAGTATCCGGCACTTTACGGAATGGATACAGATCCTTCCGGATTCGAGTGGATCAATGCGGATGACGGGGACAGAAGCATCTACAGCTTTGTAAGGAAGTCTCCTACAGGAAGAAATAATCTTCTGGTAGTCTGCAACTTCACCCCTGTGGACCGTCCGGACTACCGGGTTGGCGTTCCCAAGAAGAAACAGTACACCCTGCTTCTTGATGAGAACGGCATGACCTCGAAGAAGGTATTTAAAGCAGAGAAACAGGACTGCGACAACCGTCCGTTTTCCTTTGCATATCCTCTTCCGGCTTACGGAGTGGCAATCTTCCAGTATTAATGCATTCGGTAATCCGTATTTCCGTAATAAAAATGCCTAAAGAACCGGGCAAAATCGGGCATTGTTTGTGACTGTTGGGGATTTTTCTCACAAGCCCAAAAATCTGTTGAAATTTGGGAAAAGTTGCGCTATAATGAGCCCGACGAAAAGAAATGGAAAAAAGTGTTACATGTTGAAAGGAGAATATTGACATGAAGGTATCTAATATTAAAGACATTGAGAAATTTTTTAGCGTAGTAGACAGCTGTGCAGGTAAAGTAGAGCTGGTAACTGGCGAAGGAGACAGACTGAACCTGAAATCTAAATTATCACAGTATGTATCTCTTGCAAACATCTTCTCTAACGGTGAGATTCCGGAGCTTGAGATCGTTGCATATGAGAAAGAAGACATTGATAAGCTTATGCACTTCATGATCAACGGCTGATCTGCATAAATCTGTGAATTTGGGATAATATATCAGGGGGATGTGACATTGTCATGTCCCCTTTTCTGACAGGTAGGGCAAACTAGATTACTATGCACGGAGTGAACAGTATCCAAACTAGTCCTGTCATGAGGTAAAGAACCAGGGGGTATTTATGCTTCCTGGTCAAAACATGTTATGCGAAAATCCCGGTGTCAGATAAAGCATTTCTGGAATTTGTGAAACTTAGTTCTGAAAATGCGAATCTGGTGCCCCGTAGAATAGAAAGGGGAAATATAAAATGGTAAAGATTGACATTATCTCCGGTTTCCTTGGAGCCGGTAAGACAACACTGATTAAGAAACTTCTGAAGGAAGCTTTTGAAGGCGAGCAGGTAGTTCTGATCGAGAACGAGTTCGGTGAAATTGGTATCGACGGCGGTTTCCTGAAGGATGCCGGCATTGAGATCCGTGAGATGAATTCCGGATGTATCTGCTGCTCTCTGGTAGGTGACTTCGGTGCTTCCCTGAAGGAAGTTGTAGAGAAATACCATCCGGACCGTATCCTGATCGAGCCATCAGGCGTAGGCAAGCTTTCTGATGTCATCAAGGCTGTACAGGGTGTTGAAGAAGATGTAGACATCCAGCTGAACAGCTACACCACAGTTGTGGACGCGAAGAAATGCAAGATGTATATGAGAAACTTCGGCGAGTTCTTTGACAACCAGGTACAGTATGCCGGTGCCATTATTATGAGCCGTACCGATATTGTAGATGAGAAGAAGGCTATGGAGTCTATGGAACTTCTTCGCTCCATCAATGATAAGGCTGCTATCATCACCACTCCAATCGAGAAGCTTGACGGCAAGAAGATCCTTGAGGTTATGGAGCATCCGGTTTCCCTGGCAGATGAGCTTCTGAAGGAAGAGCATGAGCATCATCACCACGATCATGACGAGGAGTGCGGCTGCGACCATGACCACGAGCATCATCACCACGACCATGATGAAGAGTGTGACCATGACCACGAGCATCATCATGACCATGACGAAGAGTGCGGCTGTGGCCATGACCATGATCACGAGCATCATCATCACGACCATGACGAGGAGTGCGGCTGCGGCCATGACCATGATCACGAGCATCACCATCACGACCATGACGAAGAGTGCGGCTGCGGCCATGACCATGATCACGAGCATCATCACGATCATGGCGAGGAGTGCGGCTGCGGACATCATCATGATCATCACCATCATCACGCAGATGAAGTATTCACAAGCTGGGGACGTGAGACAATCAAGAAATTCACAAGAGAAGGTCTTGAGAAAATGCTTGAGAGCCTTTCCGCTTCAGAAGAGTATGGCGTGATCCTTCGTGCAAAGGGAATGCTTCCGGCAGAGGATGGAACCTGGATCTACTTCGATATGGTTCCGGAAGAAACTGAGATCCGTGAGGGATCACCGGAGTACACAGGACGTCTCTGCGTAATTGGCTCCAAACTGAATGAAGACAAGCTGGCTGAACTTTTCGGCGTAGCATAACAGAATTGCCGGAAGTCCTGGCGGCGTGCACCATTTCTGCAGCCGTCAGGGGGCAGAACAAAAAATACAGGGAGGTTTCTGTAACATGGATGAAATTACAGTACCGATTTATCTCATAACCGGATTCCTGGAAAGCGGCAAGACCTCTTTCCTCAGCTTTACCCTGCAGCAGGATTATTTCCGCACAGAGGGCAAAACTCTTCTCATTCTCTGCGAAGAGGGCGAGGAAGAATATGATGAGGATGCCCTTGCAAAGGATAACGTTGTAGTAGAGGTTATTGAGAAGGAAGAAGATTTTACACCGGAGCGTCTCCAGGCTCTTGATATTATCCACCAGCCGGAGCGTGTGGTTATGGAATACAATGGAATGTGGCTGGTAAGCAAGTTTGAGGAAATGCGTCTTCCACAGGGCTGGGGCATTGAGCAGCACATCACCTGCGTAGATGCAAGCACATTCCAGGTTTACATGCAGAACATGAAATCCCTTTTCATGGATATGGTCCGCAATGCGGATATGGTAGTGTTCAACCGCAGCAAGATGGAATATCCTCTTTCCAATTTCCGCAGAAGCATTAAGGTGGTAAACCCAAGTGCGGAGGTTATTTTTGAGGATGAAGAAGGGGAGATGACAGATATCTTCGCAGACCAGATGCCATTTGATCTGGATGCAGATATCGTGGACATTCCGCCGGAAGATTACGGCATCTGGTTTGTGGATGCAATGGATCATCCGGATCGTTACGTTGGCAAAACACTGCGCTTCAAAGCCCGTGCAAGACGCCCGAGAGGAATGGGAAGCAAGTTCTTTATTCCGGGACGTACTGCCATGACCTGCTGTGCAGATGACACTTCTTTCCTTGGCTATATCTGCAAGAGCGCTTATGCACCCAAGCTCAAGCCAGGTGAATGGGTGGAAGTAACTGCCAAGGTTGCATTTGAGAACCGTTCAGAATACCAGGGCGAGGGAATCGTGCTCTATGCAGAGAATGTAAGCCCATGCGAGCCGCTGGAAGATGAGATGGTTTATTTTAACTGATGAATATAAGGATTGTAGATTATGTATTTAGTTGTTGGACTGGGAAACCCCGGGAAGCAGTATGAGGCGACCCGCCACAATATGGGTTTTGACACGATCGATGTGCTGGTGGAGCGTCATAAGATTCCCCAGGGCGGCGTAAAATTTAATGCCATGTATGGCTCCGGCTTTATCGGCGGCGAAAAGGTGATTTTCATGAAGCCGTTGTCTTTCATGAATCTCAGCGGCGGTCCGGTACAGGAGATGGCAGCATATTTCAAGATTGATCCGGAGAGCGAGCTGATCATCATCCAGGATGACATTGACCTGGAGCCGGGACAGCTTCGCATCCGCAAGCAGGGCAGCGCAGGAGGCCACAATGGCCTGAAGGATATCATCGGCAGACTGGGCACGCAGAAGTTTATGCGTGTGAAGGTCGGCGTAGGCGCTAAGCCAAAGGGATGGGATCTTGCTGATCATGTGCTTGGACGTTTTTCAGCAGATGACCGCAAGCTTGTGGATGAGGCCATTGAACTTGCCGCAGATGCAGTAGAGAAAATCATCACAGATGGTCCGGATGCGGCCATGAATGAATATAATCGAAAGAGGGTTACTGAGTAGTTAGCTCAGCAATATACTTCGCGATGCATAGAAAACAGTAATGAAGGAAGTCCAGTCAGTAAGCTGGGCTTCTTTTGCCCCTGGAGCTTTTTTGACACGCTCCTGGGCGGCAAAAATCGATAAAGGAGGAAAGCCATGCTTTCATTTACCCAGCCCCTGAAGGGGATGGCAGAATTTGAAGAAATAGAAAAAAGCCTTGATAAGAACCAGGGAATTGTTCAGATCACAGGCTGTCTGGAGTCCCAGAAGGCGCACCTGATCCATGGACTTTCCGGCAAAGCACCCCTGCGCCTTGTGATCGCAGGAGATGAGCGCCAGGCGAAGGAAACCTTCGAGGACCTGCGCTTTTATAATAAGAATACCCTGTTTTATCCGGCGAAGGATCTTTTGTTTTTCCAGGCAGATATTCAGGGAAATCTGCTGATCCGCCAGAGAATGTGTGTGGTAAAGGCGCTTCTGGAGCAGGAGGACCTGACTGTTGTCACAAGCATTGACGGCTGTATGGATTACCTGATGCCCCTGGAAGAAATCGGTAAAAAAGTACTGCATTTCTACGGGGACAGCGTTATCAACATGGATCTTTTGAAAAAGGCGCTGGTGGATTTGGGCTACGAGCGGGTAGGCCAGGTGGAAATGCCGGGACAGTTTTCCGTGCGGGGTGGAATTGTGGATATTTACTGCCTGACAGAAGAGAATCCGTGGCGAATCGAGCTGTGGGGAGACGAAGTAGATTCCATCCGAAGCTTTGACGCAGAGAGCCAGAGATCCCTGGAAAATCTGGACGAGATCGCCATCTATCCGGCAGTGGAATGGACCAGCGGCAAAAGGCTAGTATCCTTCCCGGATTATTTTCCCCGGGAAAAGACACTGCTGTTTCTGGATGAGCCCAACCGTATTCTGGAAAACGGACTTGGCGTAGAGGAAGAGTACCGCCAGAGCCGTATGCACAGGGAGGAAAAAGGGGAGCAGGATCTTCCGGTACAGTGGCTGTGTGAATTTTCCAAGGTGCAGAAAGAGCTGAATAAGTGCAGGGCGGTTTCTTTATCAGCACTGGAGCCGCGGGCTGTAGAGTGGAATTTTGCCCCGGAGAAATTTAATCTGACCGTGCAGAGCGTGACCTCCTACAACAGCAGCTTCGAGCTCCTTGTGGAGGATCTGAAGAAATATAAGAAACAGGGTTACCAGATTGCCCTGCTTTCCGGCTCCCGTACCAGGGCGGAACGACTGGCGAAGGACCTTCGGGAAAATGACCTGAATGCTTTTTACGGACAGGATTATGATCGCCAGATTCATCCAGGCGAGATTATGGTAATGTACGGTCATGCCCGGAAGGGCTTTGAGTATCCGCTGATCAAGTTTGCGGTGATCACGGAAACAGATATTTTCGGTCAGGAGCAGAAAAAAAAGAAAAAGAAGAAAACCTACAATGGAAAGCGAATCCAGGATTTTGCAGAGCTTTCCATCGGGGATTATGTGGTTCATGAGAAGCATGGACTTGGAATTTACCGGGGAATCGAGAAGGTGGAAGTGGACAAAGTTGTCAAGGACTACATCAAGATCGAGTACCGGGACGGAAGCAATCTGTATATTCTGGCAACCCAGCTGGATGCCCTGCAGAAATATTCCGGCGCGGACACTGCCAAGACGCCGAAGCTGAATAAGCTTGGAACTCAGGAGTGGAACCGCACCAAGTCCAAGGTAAAGGGCGCGGTCAAAAATATTGCCAAAGAGCTGGTGGAGCTTTATGCTGTGCGCCAGGAAAAAGAGGGATACGTGTGCGGGCCGGACACGGTATGGCAGCGGGAGTTTGAGGAAATGTTCCCTTATGAGGAAACCGAGGATCAGCTGAATGCCATTGAAGATACCAAGCGGGATATGGAGAGCACCAAGATCATGGACCGTTTGGTTTGCGGTGATGTTGGCTACGGCAAAACGGAGGTTGCCCTTCGCGCTGCTTTTAAGGAAGTGCAGGAGAGCAGACAGGTTGTGTATCTTGTGCCTACTACTATTTTGGCCCAGCAGGTTTACAACACATTTATCCAGAGAATGAAGGAGTTCCCGGTGCGTGTGGATCTACTCTGCCGTTTCCGCACTGCTGCCCAGCAGAAAAAGACCATCCAGGATCTGAAAAAAGGTCAGGTGGACATTGTGATCGGTACCCACAGAGTGCTTTCCAAGGATGTGGAGTACCGGAATCTGGGGCTTCTGATCATTGATGAGGAGCAGCGTTTCGGCGTTACCCATAAGGAGAAGATCAAGCAGCTGAAAAAGGATATTGATGTGCTTACCCTGACTGCAACGCCGATTCCCAGAACCCTCCATATGAGCATGATCGGAATCCGTGACATGAGCGTGCTGGAGGAGCCGCCTATGGATCGTATGCCTATTCAGACTTATGTTATGGAGTATGACGAGGAGACGGTTCGCGAGGCAATCGGAAGAGAGCTTCGGCGGGGAGGACAGGTTTATTACGTTTACAACCGGGTGACAGATATTGACGAGGTTGCCCTTCGGATCAGCAAGCTGGTTCCGGAAGCCAGGGTGGATTTTGCCCATGGACAGATGAGCGAGCGGGAACTGGAACGGGTGATGTATGACTTTATCAACGGGGATATTGATGTGCTGGTTTCTACCACGATTATTGAGACTGGGCTGGATATTTCCAATGTAAATACCATGATCATCCATGATTCTGATAAATACGGACTTTCCCAGCTTTACCAGTTAAGAGGACGAATCGGGCGCTCCAACAGGACGGCCTATGCCTTCCTGATGTATAGGAGAAATACCATGCTGCGGGAAGTGGCGGAGAAACGTCTTTCTGCGATCCGGGAATTTACAGATCTGGGAAGCGGGTTTAAGATCGCAATGCGTGACCTGGAGCTTCGCGGTGTGGGAAATCTGCTGGGTGCGCAGCAGCATGGGCACATGAATGCGGTTGGTTATGACCTGTACTGCAAAATGCTCAGCGAAGCGGTCAAAGAGGCGAAGGGCATTCACACAATGGAGGATTTCGAGACCACCATTGATCTGAATATGGATGCGTTTATCCCGGATACTTATATCAGCAATGAGTTCCAGAAGCTGGATATTTACAAGCGCATTGCGGGAATTGAGTCCCAGCAGGAGTATGATGATATGCTGGAGGAGCTGATCGACCGCTTCGGTGAGCCGCCGAAAGCTGTTTTGAATCTGCTTGCCATTGCAAGGCTGAAGGCCGTGGCCCATCAGGGATATATTACGGAGATCAAGCAGCTGCAGAAGGAAATCCGCATTACCCTTTATGAAAATGCAAAGCTGAACCCGGAGGGAATTCCGCCGCTGGTTGCCAAATACCGCAGACAGCTGCAGTTCAAGCCGGACAAAGAGCCCAAGTTTCTGTTTGCTCCGGTGGGAGATGTGGTGCAGGCGCTGACTGTGTTTGCGAAAGAACTGACGGTGCTTGTGGAGGATGACGTCCAATAATGGGAAATTTGTGTGAATTCGATCAGATTTTTTCCTTTCTACTTGCCCTCACGGGGAAAAAGTTTTATACTCTTATTAGCGTGCCCGTATCAGGTTATGGTTTACGGCGAAAACAATAACTGTCCGGCACATCAGTGAAAGGGTAATTGGTGATTAATTATGAAGAAAATCGTGAAAAACACAACCGTAGCAGCAATGGCTGGCGTAATGGCAATTGGAATGCTTTCCGGCTGCGGAAGTAAAAGTATAGATGGAGAGAAGACAGTTGCAACTGTAGACGGCACAGACATTCCGATGGGTGTGGTAAGTCTGTATGCCCGTGAGTCACAGGCACAGACCGTTGCTCTTTACAAGAGCTTTATGGGAAGCGCAAGCAATATCTGGAGCCAGGTTGTAGACGAGGAATCCGGCAAGACATACGGCGAGCAGGCTGCAGAGCAGTATATGGAGCAGGTTGAGCTGATGTACATTATGAAAGAGAAGGCTGCAGATTATAATGTTGAGGTTACTTCTGATGATGAGACAGCCATTGCAGAGGCTGCAGCACAGTTTATGCAGGATAATGATGAGGATACGATCAAGGAACTGGCAGTTTCCGAGGATCAGGTTAAGACACTTCTGGAGCTTGAGACTTACCGTCAGAGAATTTATGACCCGATCCGCAATGAGGCTGAGGTTAATATTACAGATGAGGAAGCACAGCAGTCTTCCTTCAGTTATGTAAGCATTTCCATCAGCGGAGATGATCTTTCAGATGATGACATTGCTACCCGCAAGGAGCAGGCACAGGAGATCCTGGATAAGATGAAAGAGGATCCGACAGCTGATATGGGTGAGACCGCTAAGGCTGTTGATGATACCTACAGCGGACTGACTGGCACTATTTTTGCAAATGACAGTGATGACGAGGATATTTCCAATTCCTATGATGATGCAGTTGTTGAGGCTCTTAGAACTCTGAAGGACGGAGAGGTTTATGATGAGCTGGTTGAGACAGATACCAATGTATATGTTCTTCGTATGGACAAGGTAAACGATGAGGATGCAACTGCTTCCAAGAAGGAATCCCTTGAGAACACCAAGCGCAGCAACTATTATTCTGAGACAACCCAGCAGTGGCTGGATGATGCAGAGATTACTGTGAATGATAAGGTGCTTGCTACTTTGACAATTACAGATGACCACAGCTTCACAATCAAGGATACCACTGCTGATACAACCGAGGATGCAGGCACAGATACTGCTGCAGATACCAGTGAAGCAGCTGATTCGGAGGACAGCGAGGCAACTGACAGCAGCGAGGACACCACTGCAGCTGATGATACAGAAGAGACAGATGCAGCAGAGAGTACAGACAGCACCGATGAGACTGCAGCAGACGAGAGTGCCGACAGCAAGACTGAGACCACAGATTCTGCAGACGCTGCTGAGGATACCACAGAAGAGAACTAAGATTCACACAGAGGCAATGCCTGAGAAGAATTAAGTTCTTCCATAGATGAATGGAAACTGCATAAGTTGGATAACATGATAAAAGAGCCTGCCTGGGGAAGATTCGGGCAGGCTTTTTTGGTCAGATGGCGCAGTGTGAAACAGGCTGCCAGGAGTTAACGTTTAAATATTAAATAAAGGAGAATCCCATGAAAAAAATACTTCTGATTGCGACCGGAGGTACCATTGCTTCCAAGTATACAGCAGATGGACTGGCACCGCAGATTTCGGCGGAGGAATTGCTGGAATATATTCCGGAGGCGAAAGAATTCTGTACCATTGATACGGTGCAGCCTTTTGCCCTGGATAGCACCAATGTGTGCGCGGACCACTGGCTGAAGCTGGCGAGGCTGATTGAGTCGAAATATGAATTTTATGACGGGTTTGTGCTTTGCCATGGAACAGATACCATGGCGTATACAGCTGCGGCTTTGTCCTATCTCATTCAGAATAACCGCAGGCCAATTGTGATTACCGGGGCGCAGAAGCCTATTGATCTGGCAATTACGGATGCGCGGTCTAATCTGATGGATAGTCTGCGGTTTGCATCCCATGACCGGGCCCATGGAATTTCCATTGTGTTTGGTGGTAAGGTGATCGCAGGCACCCGGGCGAAGAAGGAATTTTCCAAAAGCTATAATGCTTTTTCCAGCATTAACTATCCGGATATTGCGTCCATCCATGACCAGAAAATTATTTTCTACATTGATGACAAGGATCAGTCTACCAAGCCGCTGGTGTTTTACCATGAGATGAACCAGAAGATTTTTCTTCTGAAACTGATACCTGGAATTGACGGGAAGGTGCTGGATGCCCTTTTCCCGGCTTATGACGGGCTGATCATTGAGTCCTTCGGTGTCGGCGGGCTGCCTCATTATGAAAATGACGATTTCATGGAGGCAATCGGACACTGGATCGAGGCTGGGAAGCCGATGTGCATGGCGACCCAGGTTACCCATGAGGGCAGCGATATGGAAGTTTACCAGGTGGGAAAAATCATCAAGGAGCGTTTCCCGGTGCTGGAGTCCTATGATATGACTCTGGAGGCGTCTGTGACGAAGATGATGTGGGCACTGGGGCAGACACGGGATATGGAGAAATTTAAGGAACTGTTTTATACGACGATTAATCATGATCTGCTATTTTTATAGAAGGAGCTTATACACATGAACAAAAAAGAGATTTCCGAAATCAAGAAGCAGTTTACACCAGCCAACTGCGACATTACCCGCATTTGCGGCTGCTATGTAGACGCTGAGAAAAATAAAAAGACAGAGCTCAAAGAAGCATTTCTTTCCCTTTCCGAGGAAGAGATGTTCAAATATTTTGAGATTTTCAAGAAAACACTTTCCGGCACACTGGGAAAGAACCTGATGAATATGGAGTTTCCATTAGAGGAGGAAAAAGAGGGCGGCAAGCACGAATTCCTTATGAAGCTTCGCAAAAGCAAGCTGAAGGATGACCAGCTGATCGAAAGCTTTTACGACAAGATCATCGAGAACTATGACTACCCGGAGAACTATTACATAATCCTTGTCCATGCCGTATACGATATTCCGGGAAAAACCTCTGACGGCATTGAGATGGACGACGCTTCCGAGGAAATCTACGAGCACATTCTGTGCAGCATCTGCCCGGTGAAGCTGTCCAAGGCAGGACTTTGCTATAATGCGGAGGCAAACCTGATCCAGGATCGTATCCGTGACTGGATTGTGGAAATGCCGGAAAACGGATTCCTTTTCCCAGTATTCAATGACAGAAGCACAGACATTCACGGAATGCTCTATTACGCCAAGAATGCAGAGCAGCTCCATGATGTTTTTGTGGATGAGGTGTTCGGATGTACAGCGCCGCTGTCAGCCGGCGGACAGAGAGATTCCTTTAATCTGCTTGTGGAGGAAACTCTTGGCGAGGACTGCCAGTACGATACAGTTGTGAACATTCATGAGAAGCTGAACGAGATCATCGAAGCCCAGAAGGATTCCCCGGACCCTGTGGTACTTACAAAATCAGAGGTGAAGCGCCTTTTCGAGGACTGCGGCGTAGAAGAGGAAAAGCTGGAAACCTTTGACGACCAGTATGACGTGGCAGCCGGAGAAAAAGCCACCATGGTTGCTTCCAACATCACCAACACCCGCAAGTTTGAGATCAAAACCCCGGACGTTGTCATCCACGTTGAGCCTGAGAAAGTAGAACTGGTCGAAACCCGCATCATCGACGGCCGCAAATGCCTGGTAATCCCCATGGAAGATGTGGAAATCAACGGCATTCGCGTGAGAATGGGCCAGGAAAGCAGTGCAGAATATGTTGAGGAAGATGTAGAATAGGAAAAACTGTTCCAGTAAGGAATAATAGCGAACAGAGGCTGTGATTAAGTAAAATAAATCACAGTCTCTGTTCGCTTGAATGGTAAAAATCCTCAGTGGCATAATTGGGAGTACTGTGCTAATATAGAATCAAAAAGCAGAAAGGAAGACAGTCTTATGGGAATCTACCTGAATCCGGGAAATAATAAATTTAAAAGAGCGGTAAATTCTGATATTTACGTGGACAAAACGGGGCTGATTGGGTATACCAACAGTGTGATTAATACGATGCAGTCCTGCGTGTGTGTCAGCAGGCCGAGGCGGTTTGGGAAATCCATGGCTGCAGATATGCTGACTGCTTATTATAGCAAAGGCTGTGATTCCAAAGACTTGTTTGAAGACCTGGAAATCGCCGGAAATCAAAGCTTTCGAGAGCATTTGAATCAGTACGATACTATTTTTCTGAATATGCAGGAATTTTTGAGCAGAAGTGCAAATGTACGGGAACTGCTTGAGAGGATAGAGGAAAAAGTAATTCGGGAACTGGTCAGAGCGTATCCTGGCGTTGAGTTGTATGATGAAAAAGATCTGGCGGAGACTATGCAGGATATTTTTGCGGAAAGCGGATGCCCCTTTGTGGTTATTATTGATGAGTGGGACTGTATTTTTCGGGAATTTAAGCATGATAAAGCTGCACAGGAGACTTATCTTGATTTTCTGAGGGATTTGCTTAAAGATAAAGAATATACTATAAATGAGCAAGTTCGTGATTTTGCATA
>CAVJRB010000183.1:0-11670 GCA_963651655.1 bacterium
TGTAAGAGATGAGGGGGTAGTTGTCAGTGAGTGAAAAGAAAGTAGATTTATGTGTATATCGCATGAGAAATGCAATTTAGACATTGGGTGTTTCTAAGCTATGTTTGGAAAGTCAGCACTATAAGGATTCAATAAACCGTAGTTATTATGCGGCTTTTTATGCGGTGAAGGCGGTCTTGGCTTTAGAAGAGGTGGATTTTAAACGACATAAGGATGCGGTTGCGTCCTCTACAGATGCGGCAGGACAGTATGTAGCTGCCGAACTTATTATTACAGAAGTAAAGAAGTATTTAAAAGGAAAAAATGTTCAATACTAAGGACATTAATATATTGAGTAGGGACTGGAAATTGAATTCTGGTCTCTTTTTTATCTTTAGATTTGTAGAATAGAATTACTTGATAAGTTTGGGGAGGTTCCCGAAGCGAAAATAACAGTAAAGAAAATACTTGAAACTATATCGCATAAGAGATACAATAAAGCAAGAAAGGGTGATGGGATGGAAAGAACGTTATACCATGGCTCACAGATTATTCTGGAAAAACCGGAATATGGAAAAGGTGCAAGAAACAATGATTATGGAAGAGGATTTTACTGTACCGAGGAAATAGAACTGGCGAGAGAATGGGCATGTGCAAAACAGACCAATGGATATGTCAATCAATATAAGCTGGATTTGGAAGGTCTTCGGGTGCTTAACTTGAATAATGGCAAGTATAATATTTTGAATTGGCTTGCATTATTGGCGGCCAATAGGACATACTGGCAGAATGGAAGCATTGCAGAAGAGGGGAAAAGATACCTGAAAGAACATTTTTGGCTGGATATTTCAGAATATGATGTGATTATAGGATATCGGGCGGATGACTCTTATTTTTCATTTGCACAGGATTTTGTAGCAGGGGTAATTTCGTTACAGAAGCTTTCGGAAGCTATGCGGCTTGGGAAACTTGGGGAGCAGATTGTCTTGAAAAGTCCGCTGGCATTTGAAAAACTTCAATATGTAAAAAGTGAAACAGTTGACATGCAGGTGTACTACATAAAGAAAATGGAGCGGGAGCGTGCCGCCAGAAAAGAATATCGAACGAGTAAACGACAGAAAGCAGATTTAAACGAACTGTTTATATTGGATATTATGCGAGAGGGAATGGAAAATGATGATCCACGCTTATTCTGAAGATTATTTGAATCATGCACAAAAAATACTTGGAGATATGATGGACTATGCGGTAAATACTTATGAGTTTTCGCCGAATCAGTTTTTTGAGATGTTTCTGGTATCGGATGTGTCAATGCAGTTTCAGACTGGAAATCCGACTTATATAGCAGGAAAGACCGGGTGCGAACTGGTCAAAGAAGTGCTTCGGAAATCAGGACTGTTGATTCCAGAACTGGAAGATGAAATGTATCTGGATAAATCGCCTGAGTACTGGTGTGGCTGGGCACTGGCCTATTATCAATGGTACACAGGGCGAAGTTTCATGAAAATCTATCATGCAGTCTCAATCGAAGAGATTTTAAGCATGTACCCAGTTTATCATGAAATGGATATTTCCAAATTTGTGGAAAACATAAATGAAAAATGGGACCAGTACTATGTGGAAACCAATTTGAAACAGCTTCGGATGCTGGCAGGTTTGTCCCAGAGTGAGTTGGCAAAGAGGAGTGGCGTGGCGCTTCGTCAGATCCAGCTTTTTGAACAGCGTCAGAGGGATATCAATCATACAAGGGCGATTGATGTGTTGCGTTTGGCGAGAGAACTGGGATGTAGGAGTGAGGAATTGCTGGAAATTTAAATGCCGTAGGAGAAATGGAATAGCCATTTTAAATTGACCTATAATTGACCTAAGATTGACCTATCGCATCTGAAAACCACCGGAAATGCAGTAAAAATCAGTAAGGAAAATAAGGGGAAAATTACCTATCAGAGCCACGAAAAAATTTTTTCAGAAACATTTTAAAAGTCCCAGAAAGCCAGTAAATATGCGGCTCCCGGGACTTTCATAACATGAAAAAAGCACCTCATCTGAGATGCTCCACTTAGCAGGGCTACAAGGATTCGAACCTTGAAATGACGGAGTCAGAGTCCGTTGCCTTACCATTTGGCGATAGCCCTATGCGCTTCAGCAAGTTGTTTTCTCGCTTGCGACATGTTGTATTATATATCAATGCCTATATAAAAGTCAACCCTTTTTTTCAAAATTTTTAAAAAAATTTATTCAATTCATTAGAAGCCTTGAATTTACGGGAAAAATTGAGATTTCCGGGACCTTTTCCCTGTCCATCTTAGGGGAAATATGGTATAATCAATCAAAATATTTCTTATAAACTGCCTGCCGGACAGGCTTTACTGAATAAGGAGAATAAAAATGAGAGCAAATAACCTGACTCTGCTCACGGATCTTTATGAGCTTACCATGATGCAGGGGTATTTCAAAAACCCAACTGACCAGACTGTCGTTTTCGACATGTTTTACCGTGATAATCCATGCGGAGGCGGTTTTGCCATTTGTGCTGGACTGGAGCAGGTGATTGAGTATATTGAGAATCTGAGATTTACAGATGAAGATATTGAATATCTGCGTGGTCTTTCTATATTTGAAGAGGACTTTCTGGAATATCTTCGTGCCTTCCGCTTTACCGGTGACATTTACACTATCCCGGAAGGAACCGTTATTTTCCCAAGAGAGCCTATGGTGAAAGTGGTTGCGCCAATCATGGAGGCACAGCTTGTAGAGACTGCGATCCTGAATATTATGAACCATCAGAGTCTGATTGCAACCAAGGCAGCCCGCGTATGCTACGCGGCCAAGGGTGATGGAATTATGGAATTCGGACTTCGCCGTGCCCAGGGACCGGACGCTGGTATTTTTGGCGCAAGAGCAGCGGTGATCGGCGGCTGTATTGGAACCTCCTGCGTGCTTACCGGACAGATGTTTGATGTGCCGGTACTTGGAACTCACGCACATTCCTGGATTATGAGCTTCCCGGATGAGTATACTGCATTTAAGACCTATGCAAGAATGTACCCGGATGCGTGCATCCTTCTGGTAGATACCTATGATGTGCTGAAATCCGGCGTTCCAAACGCTATCCGTGTATTCGAGGAAATGCGAGAGGAAGGCATTCAGCTGAAAAAATATGGAATCCGCATCGACAGCGGCGACCTTGCTTATCTTTCCAAGGAAGCCTATAAGATGCTGTCAGCAGCTGGATTTGACGATGCCACCATTTCTGCATCTAGTGATCTGGACGAGTATCTGATTGAGAGTCTGAAGGCACAGGATGCCAAGATCAATTCCTGGGGCGTTGGAACACGTCTGATCACATCCAATGACAACCCGGCATTTGGCGGTGTTTATAAGCTGGCAGCAGTGAAAGACCCGACAACAGGTGAGTTTGTTCCGAAGATTAAGCTCTCTGAGAATACAGCGAAAGTAACCAACCCTGGCAACAAGACTGTATACCGTATTTACAGCAAATCCACAGGCAAGATCAAGGCTGATCTGATCTGCCTTGCAGATGAGAAACTGAATCCAGACGAGACAATGGTGGTATTTGACCCGGTAGACACCTGGAAGAAGACCAAGATTCTTGGCGGAACTTACGAGGTTCGTGAGCTTCTGGTACCGGTTATCAAAGAGGGCAAGCGCGTCTACACTTCTCCGTCTGTTATGGAGCTTCGCGCAATTTGCCAGCAGGAGCAGAACACCCTCTGGGATGAGTCCAGACGATTCTCCAATCCGCAGAAGGTTTACGTGGATCTATCCCCGAAGCTTTTTGAAGTGAAGAGAGAGTTAATTGAGGAAATGAGCCGCAAGGATCTGGAGCTTGAGGAAGAGTAAAATTGAAACTAGAGCGTGTTTGAAAAAGCGGCCAGTGAATCTAACAAAATGTAAAAATATGACATACCCTCTATCGTTTGTGGTGGAGGGTAGTGTTGTTTTATCTAAGTATAATAAAGAAGTATGGAAAGCACATGAATAAAGCAGCTGCTGTGCCTCATTCATGTGCGTAGGAGAAAATGATGAGCTATATTTTTGAAACTGCAAAGAAAGAAGAAATCCCCGAGATTTTTGATTTATATAAAGAGCGTGTTCAGTGGATGGACGACAACGGAATTCGCCAGTGGAACGATACCGATTACTTGAATACATATACAGAAGCCTATTTTGAAAGTCATCTGGAAAAAGGCCTGCTTTTCGTGTTGAAAGATTCGGACTCCGGGAAAATAAAGGCAGCAGCTGTACTTCTGGAGGAGGATGCCCGCTGGGGAGACACCGCAGAAGGTTCTGCCTACTACGTCCACAACCTGGTAACAGCCTGCGATGTAAGAGGCGCCGGAAAACAAATGCTTAAGGAACTGGAGAAGCTGGCTGCTTCCCGGGGCAAAGACTACATCCGCCTGGACAGCACCCTGGGACACGATTTCCTGAACCAGTATTATGAGTCCTGCGGCTATCAGGCCGTAGGCGAGTGTATAGACGGACTTTATCATGGGGTGCTGAGACAGAAGAAGGCAGTGTAGGAACCAAAAGCAGCAAAACGTTATTGCAGGAAATGTAAGGGATAAATAAAAGAGGGAAGGCTTTTATGGAAAAGAGTTTAAAAGTGGCAATCGTGGATGATCTTACAGAAGACTCCCAGCGGCTTGCAGACTATCTGGTGCAGTTCCAGAAGGAACATGATATCCAGATTAAAATGGATGTATACAATGCCAGCTTTGAATTTCTGGAAAAATACCACGGCAATTATGATGTGATTTTTCTGGATATTGAAATGCCAGGAAGTGACGGCCTGGAGGTGGCAAGGGAAATCCGCACGAAGGACGAAGCTGTTGGAATTATTTTTGTGACAGGAATGGCGAAATATGCGGTGGAGGGTTACGCAGTCCACGCCATTGACTTTATAGTGAAGCCTGTTGGCTATTATAATTTTGCTGTAAAGCTGGAAAAAGCCATCCAATTTTTCCAAAAGCGACAGACCAGGGAAATTCTGATCAACGGGAAAGATGGCATCCACCGAATTGCCGCATCCTGTGTGTATTACATAGAAAAAAACAGGGACGATTTGCTTTTTCACACTCTGCAGGGTGATTTCCAGATGAGGGGAAGCATTAAGATGATGAAGGAAAAGCTGCAGGGAGTTCCTTTTTCGGAGTGCACTTCCGGCTGTCTGGTAAATCTGGAATGTGTAAATTATATTGGAAAAGAAGAACTAAGCCTGAAAGACGGAACTAGGCTGCCCTTGTCCCGCAGGCTGAAAAAACAGTTTTCCCAGGAATATATTGACTACGTGGGAGGATACTGATTTGGGAAAGCTGATCTATGAAGTATTGATTCATCGAAATTATATTCAATTTCCGTTACAGCTTTTGATCTGCGAGATTCCATTTCTTATTGGGATAAAAAGGCGGCATCATTTTCCACTACGTGCAGCTGCCGGGCTGATGATTCAGCTGCTTTTGTCCTGGGGCTGGTGCAGATTACTGACACCCTATGCCAGTGAGGATTTTATGCTGCCTTATGTATTTGTCTACATAGGCTATGCAGTGGCATCCGGAGCGGTAATCTGGCTGGCCTTTGATGTACCTTGGCTGGAAATTGTATTTACTGTGGCGGCTGGATATGCTACGGAGCATATGTGCTTTGCACTGTCCAGAATGGGACTTTATGTGCTGAAGCTTCCATATGGAACTTCGGCGGAACATCTGGCACATGCGTTTATTACCCGGTATGGTATTTTTCCTGTAGCAGCTTTGATGATCTATTTCCTCGCGGTAAGGGGAAACCGGAAAAAAAGCGAATTTGGCAACGGTGACCTGCGGATTGCAGCTCTGGCAGCAGTTCTGATGCTGACGGCCATTACCATAAGTGTATACTGGTCTTATGACAGCAATCTGGATGGAACGAAAATTGGCGGCATGATCTGTCCGGCGTACAGTTTTATCTGCAGCGCTTTTGTACTGGTGCTGGCATACCGTGTGCTCTGGGAAAATGGTATGAAGAAGGAGCATGAGAAGATGGAGGAAATGCTGCGCATGGCAGACATTCAGCAGAAAAGCTCCAAGGAAGCCATCGACATTATCAATATCAAGTGCCATGACCTGAAGCATCAGCTTCGCGCCCTGGAAAAGGTGGAGGATGAAGAAACCAGGTCTGATTATCTGAAAGAGATTACAGGCGCTATCTCCATTTATGATGCCACCTACAACACAGGCTGCCGTCCCCTGGACTATGTTCTCAGGGAAAAGACACTTCTTTTCAATGAGTATCAGGTAGAATTCAGCTGCATGGCAGAAGGAGAGTGCATTGACTTTATGACGGCTGCGGATGTGTACGCACTGTTTGGAAATGCACTGGATAATGCGCTGGAATGCGTACAGGAAGAAAAAGAGGACGAGCGTTTTATCAGTCTTCATCTTACCAGAAGGGGAGAAATGGTGATCGTGCATGTGGAAAACCGATGCAGCAGGGAAGTCCAGTTTCAGGATGGTTTTCCGGTCACTCATAAGAAAGATAAGACACGCCATGGATTTGGCGTAAGAAGCATTGCATATATTGCGGAGAAATATGATGGACAGGTGTTCATGAAAACGGAAAATGGAAAGTATCTGCTGGATATTATGTTTCCAGGGCAGCACTAATATGTAAAAAGCGGTCGGCATTCAGCTGTAATCCTGAATGCCGGCCGTTTTTAGTACCGATTTTCGCATAAATAATACCGATTATCGCAGCCGTTACACAAAGCATTCTTTATTTCCTATAATCCATTTTGTCAGGAAGAAAAAACTTCCAGCAGTTTTCAAGAACAAACAAATGAGGGAGGAAAAGAAAATGCTTCAGTTTTTAATCAATGTGCTGACTCCGATTTTCGAAAATATGGGTGTCAGCCCTACAGACGTTGAGCAGTATGTAAATTCACTTAGTGGCTACATTTACGCGATTCTGGCTCTGTTTGTAGTGATGGCGGCAGTGATGGTTGGCGCTCACTGGTTTGCCAAAAAAGGTACCAGACATGTTGTTCGCTGGTCCGCTGCAGTAGCGTGGCTGCTGATCGTAGTGGTACTTGCAAATGTGATCTGCTACGGTCCAATGTATAATAATATTGCGCCGATTCTGAATGGAAAGGCTTCTGTATCCGAGGAGTCCAAAGCCGCTTCCAGAGATGTGATCCGCGAGGTTGGCGAGGAAGGTATGACACTGGTAAAAAATGACGGCGTGCTTCCGCTGGCTGAAGATTCTAATCTGAATGTATTCGGATGGGCATCTACAAGCCCGATTTATGGCGGAACAGGTTCCGGATCCTCTGACAGCTCCAATGCGGTGGATATTCTTACTTCACTTAAAGATGCTGGCTTTAAGTTAAATGACAGTTTGACTGACATGTACAAAGAGTACAGCCCGACGAGATGTCTTGGAGGAACAAATGTCAGCTACACAGACTGGTCTCTTCCAGAGCCTACAGTAGATTATTATACAGATGACCTGATGAACGAGGCAAAGGATTTTTCCGATAAGGCAATGATTGTAATTTCCAGATCCGGCGGTGAGGGACAGGATGTTCCTACTGATATGAAAGCTGTAATCGACGGTACTTACGATCCAAGAGACGAAGTTGCAAACGGTAATGAGAGATACAATTATTTTGCATGCAACTATACAAACAACGGAGATTATGACGATTTCGATGAGGGCGAATCTTATCTGGAGCTTTCCAATACAGAGGAAGCCATGATTGAAAAAGTTTGCTCTGAGTTTGATGATGTTGTGGTTGTGATCAACGCGAATAACCCAATGGAGCTTGGCTGGGTGGATCAGTACGATTCCATTGGTGCGGTAATTCTTGCACCTGGTACAGGTGAGACCGGAATGGCTGCACTTGGTGACATTTTAAACGGTACTGTGAATCCATCAGGAAGAACCGCAGATACCTATGTTTACGACCTGACACAGACTCCAACCTACAACAACTATGGAAGCTTCCTGTTTAACAATGTACAGGATCTGCAGGCGGAGTTCACAGAAGCAGATGCAGATTATCAGGGAGTACAGTCCTTCGTAAACTATGTAGAGGGAATTTATGTAGGATACAAATTCTACGAGACAGCAGCAGAGGAAAATCTGATCGACTATGATGAGATGGTACAGTATCCATTTGGATATGGTCTGAGCTACACAACCTTCTCTGAAGAAATGTCCGATTTTGCAGATAATGGAGATACGGTAAGCTTTCATGTAACGGTAACCAATACTGGAGATGTTGCAGGAAAAGATGTGGTTGAGGTTTATGATACACCTCCGTATAACAATGGGGGAATTGAGAAAGCTTCTGTAAATCTGGTTGATTTCGGAAAAACAGAGACTCTGGAGCCAGGTGCTTCCCAGACACTTTCTTTTGAAATTACCAAAGAGGATCTTGCTTCCTATGATTCCACCGGAATCAAAACAGCAAACGGCGGTTATGTTCTGGAAGCAGGCGAGTATACAATTTCTGTACGTTCTGATTCCCATACAGAGATCGCTTCTGAAACATTTACAGTAGAGGACGATATTATTTATGAGGAAACTGCACGTCAGTCTGATGACACAGCAGCAGTAAACCAGTTCCAGGATTATGCAGCCGGAAACGTAACTTATCTTTCCCGTGCAGATGGTTTTGCAAATTATGATGAGGCAACAGCGGCACCTTCTGATGAGATGTATGTGATGGATGATGAAACCCGTCAGGCAATTGTGGAGAAATCTGTTGCAGAGTACGATTCCACAAAATATGATGATCCTTCTGATGAGATGCCTGTAACAGGTGCGAAGAATGGTGTGACAGCAGCGGACATGACTGGAAAAGATTACGATGATCCTATGTGGGATGACCTTCTGGATCAGCTTTCTGTAGATGATATGATCAACATGGTAAATCTTGGCGGTTTCCAGACCGTTGCAGTAGATTCTATTGGAAAAGTAGGCACACAGGATTCTGACGGTACTTCCGGATTGAATGACTGGTACATTGGCGTTTATGGAACTGCTTATCCGACAGAACTTCTGATCGCGCAGACCTGGAACAAAGATCTGGCTGAAAAGGTTGGAGAGGCTGAAGGTGCCGAGTATGCGGACTGCCGTATTTTCGGAACTTATTCTCCGGCAATGAATATTCACAGAAGTGCTTTTACAGGACGTAACTTTGAGTATTATTCAGAGGACAGTGTTCTTAGCGGAATGATTGCGTTAAATACTATTAACGGACTTTCCACAAAGGGTGTATATCCATATATCAAGCATTTTGTAATGAATGACCAGGAAACAAACCGTTGTACCATGATCCTTACTTACTCTGATGAGCAGGCAATCCGTGAGATTTACCTGAAGCCTTTTGAAATCTGTGTGAAGAATTTCGAAGGACAGTCACTGGCAGTTATGAGTTCCTTCAACTTTGTTGGAGACAGATGGACTGGTGCAAACCCGAATCTTCTGAACAATGTCCTTCGTGATGAGTGGGGCTTCCGCGGAATGGTTCTTACTGACTGGAATGGTTCCTATGGATATCAGAACACAGACGATGCAGTCAGAAATGGTAATGACGCAATGCTTGGTTTTGCAAGCAAAGAGTCTAACAAGATTACCAATACCTCTTCCGCAACTCTGGTAAAAGCAATGCGCCAGGCTTGCAAGAATATTTTGTACACCACCGTAAACAGCGGAAACTACACAGTTCCGGATCCAGACGCAGGCAAAATGTCCAACATGACAAAACTGTTCCTGGAAATCGACATCACAAGCGGTGTAGTACTGGTTGGCGCGATGGCAATCGTACTGGTAAGATTTTTCAAGAAGAAAAAGAAAAGCGCAGTTGAAGAAGCGTAACTGAATATGGTTTATGCGAAAGCATAGATGTGAAAAAGCTCTGGCAACGTGGGGAAAACCTGCAGCGCCAGGGCTTTTCTTTGTGGAAAAATGTTTGTTATTCTTGACATTTTTTATGAAAATGTACACAATGAAAGTACCAAAAATCAATTGGAGATATGTGTAATATATTTACTAAAACATAGAGAGGATGATGGAAATGTATTCAGAGGAACTTCGGGTGCTTGACAGGAACACAGTGCAGTATATGGTAGACCAGATGCAGGAGAAAATAGATGAGCAGGATAAAGAAATCCAGAGATTAAAAGCACTGTTAAGTCAAAATGGGATTGATGAAAAGGAAAAATAGAGACTGTTTAATAGGATGCCAGTTAATAGTATATTTCGGCATTTCCAGCAGTAATTTAAAAGACTCTGTACAGGGAATTCTGAGAACTGGATACGCTCTGTACAGAGTCTTTTTTCTTCAAAAAATGAGACCTATTTTTAGATGCAAAGTAAATTGCTTATAAATGTTTTATTCCCCTCTATATTGTTCCGGCGTGGTATGCTCCATCTTCTTGAATACCCGATACAGACTGCGGACATTATCGTATCCTACGGCAGTTGCGACCTGGTAGATTTTTTTATCTGTCTGTTTCAGCAGGATTTTTGCATGTTCCAAGCGAACCAGATTCAGGTAATCTTTGAAGCTTTGGCCTTGTTTTTTCTTGAAAATATGGCTAAGATAGCTGCGATTCATGTGGAACAGGGAGGCTACAAATTCTACAGAAATATCCTTCTGGTAATTGTGATCAATATAGGTTTTTACGTTTACTACAATATCGGAATCAGAGTAAATATTATCCTTTTGAAGAGATGTAGCAAGGGTGGTAAAAAACTGAAGAAAATAGTCCTCTAACTCCGTCAGGCTGAACATGGTATCCAACATATTCTGTATGCTGGAATCTCTGGAACTGGGAGAAATCTGTGGCACGTAAAAGTTCATCATCAGTTTTAACTGGCTGGTGAAACGAAGCAGATGGAACTTGATCGTTTCCAGCGTAGCCTGGGAGAATGTACGGTAAAAAGTGAAAAGTTCCCGTGTCAGCTGGTGAACTTCCTCTGTTTGTGCTGATTCGATATAAAACAGAAGGCGGTTCTCTTCCGACCAGATTCCAGGGCCGGAAACAGATGCAGTTGGATTCTCTGACAGAAACAAAGTGCGGTTATCCGAAAGAGTTTTCTGGTTCAGTGCCTGGATACTTTCTTTATATGCCTGATGGAGCTGAGATAGTGTATGGTGAAACTGACTGACTCCACAGGATACATTTTCACCTTGCGCATGAAGGAAAAATACCAGTTCATTTGTAATGTGTTCCAGAAGATTTCTGGAACGTAAAGGTATATTTTCCGGGAAAAACAGAAGGAGAAAACCTAAGTTAGCAGCATGTTTATGGGGCAGATACAGGCACATTCCATTGTACTCATAATCGGTAAAAAAACTCTGGATTACATCTTCTGAAAGAAGAGAAGCTGATTGCAAAAGGACGAAATACAAGGAAGAATTTGTACCAATAAAAGACAGCCGGGAGGAGGTAAATTCCATATTTTCTGGTTCATATCCTTGGATTATCTGCTGTAATAATTCGGTATCCTGTGCATAGTGAAGGGCTTCTTTGTAGGATTCTGATTCCCGGATCTGGTCTGCAGTAAAGGAGTCGTCCTGAATAGCAGAAATTGCCTGTTTTACTGCGCGAACGATATCTTCTGCGCTGAATGGTTTTAGGATATAATCTACTGCCCGAGCGCGGATAGCCTGTCTGGAAT
>CAVJRB010000184.1:0-7832 GCA_963651655.1 bacterium
TGTTTGCTATGCAATTTTATTCTTCTCTAACCACTACCTCTTTGTTTCAAACTTTCCTCACTTTAATAATAAGGCGGATCCCCAAAAAAGATCCGCCAATTATATATTATTTCATGTTTTACGTCAGACTTCCCCGTGCAGCTCGCTGTTATCAGATCACACCAGTCAGTGACAGTCCAACCTGCGCAATGATTGCGGAGAAAGTAAATGTTCCGATCATAACCAGCGCCGCAATAATCAGCATTTTCCATCCCTGCTTTGCAAACTCCTTCAGCTGGTCACTGATAGAAATTCCCGCATACGCACCAACCATAGTCAGCGGTGCAGTAAAATTAATTTTTCCAGCAGACTCAATTACAAAATCTCTGATCGGGCTTAACGGGCAAGCCAGAAACAGTCCCAGAAGAGAACAATACGCAATCACCGGAAGCTTCAGCGGAACAATCTTGCTGATTCCAACTGCTGCAAGAGAAATCAGCAGAAGAATGGCAATTCCCGGAAGAGAATCCATAAAGCTAACCTGAAAACCAACGAAATTAGCAAGTGCAATGCCAAGACCTGCTACAATAAACATAACTGCCCACTCAATGTATCTCATTTATCTGTCTCCTTTTTTTGCGATTTTGTCGTGAATCGGACCAAGCTTCGGCTCAAGAACCTTGTAGAGCCAGTTGCACAAAGGTACACCAATGAAGATTGCCATGTAAATTCCATCGATTCCGGAAATGGTCTCGCTGGCACTCGCCAGTGCGGAAATCTGATCCGCCATAGCCGGGAACATTGCAGACAGGCTCGCTGTAGCAGAAGCCATCATAATTCCCGCACCAACTCCGGATGCCATTCCCAGTGCATAAGGATGGAAAATTCCGGTGGAAGCAATTACAGTTGCCATAAATCCAAAGAAAATAGTTCCTACCATTCCGCCAATGATGTAAATAGAAAGACTTCCGCGTGCTTCCGGTGAATCCGGTCCGAACATATCCTGCATAAGAGCAAGGTTTGTCTCTCTGTTGATGGAATGACATGCGCCAATCGCTTCTCTTTTCAGTCCGAAAAGAAGGGCAATCGGAAGAGATAAGAAGATTGTTCCCAGGTTTCCGAACTCCTGAAGGAGCAGTGCCGGACCTGCGGAAATAACAGTCTCAATGCTTGCGCCTGCGTTAATTCCAAGCTTTGCAATAAAAGGACAAATACATACGATAACAAGTTTTGATGCTGCTTTTACTTCGGGTTTCTTAAAAATCTTCAAAACCTGCGGTCCTGAAAGGATTCCAAGAAAAATAGAATAAAAGATAGGAAACAGAATCAGTGTTCCCGGTCCCAGCGGTACCTTGATCTGGCCGATGGAATCAGCGATCACAATAAAGATCAGTGCGGCGATGTAGATTTTCCATTCTTTTTTCAGGCGCTCGCCAAGGCCTGAGTACATAAATTCCTGTTGCTTCATTTCTTTCCTCCCTGATGTATGTTTGGCTTCACCTGTAGATTTTTGCGGTGAAAACCTGTGGCGACAGCTCTCCGGGGCTCCCATTATTCCTTAGTAGAGCGTGTTGGAAAACAGATTCCGGAGGATTTTTCCCAGAGAAAAACCGGGCGAAAAGTTTTCCCAGCATACTTTAGGTAAGCAACTGGTTGGATGCAGAAAACTGCCGTTATGACTGCTGTGCAGTATTTTTGATCTGATAACGCGAAATGTTTGCGCTATCACGTTACATCAGGCACTTTACGCCTTTTTTCTTCATAAAAAAAGGACAAAGGGATGTTTTTATTAAATTTTTCTAAAATTCATGTTATAATCTTTATTACTATGAGAACCGCACAGGAGGCGCCCTATGACTCTTGAAGAACTGATCAAAACTTACCCGGATGTGGAAACTTATTTCCGCTACATGCCCGAGGAACTGAAAACCAGATATACCATCCGCACATTTCCACCTGGAACCATCATTCACCAGAAGGATTATCCACTCGATTATTTCGGGATTGTAGTCAGCGGGGACCATCGGGTAATCAACGAATTTGAAAACGGCAATGTTTTTATGATAGAAAAAAATGAGGCAATCGACTTCGTAGGCGAGGTGGCGATTCTGGCAGAAAAAGCCACCACTTCCGTTTCTATTGAAACCCTTACGGAGTGCGTTGTGTTTATGATCTCGCGGGCAGATTTCGAGATGTGGATCGCGCAGGACATCCATCTGCTCCGGCTTGTTGCGCACAAAATTGCCTATAAGCTGTACCGCTCCTCCTACAACCGGGGCGCAAGGCTTTTTTACCCGCCAACTTTTCTTTTCCTGGATTATCTGCTGAAATATGCATCCTTCCACCACATTGAGGAAAAGGATGAGATCGTGCTGCGCAAGACCCGGGAGGGCATCCGCGAGGAACTTGGAATGACGGTGAAAACCATTAACCGTACCATTGCCAAGCTGAAGGAAGACGGGCTGATTGACACCCGCAAAGGGAAAGTGGTTATGTCGTTAGAGCAGTATAAGCTAGCGCAGGAGAAAATTGCGTATTATGTTTCCTAGATCACCCGTAATTTCTTCCCGTCTCTCTCAATAATTCCTTCATCCGCCAGATTCTTCAGTTCCCGCATCATGGCGCTGCGATCCACGCTGAGATATTCTGCCAGAGTGGTGTAGGACATCGGCAGAGTAAAACTCTCTCCCCTCTTTTCCCCAGCCGCGGAATTCAGATATGCCATAATCTTTTTCCGGGTGCTGTTTCGGGAAAGTACGTAGATCCGGCTTGCCTGCTGGCTGGCGCGCATGGCGATCATCTGCAGCAGGTTGCTCACCAGCTGACTGTGAAATTTGCAGGCATTTTCACAGCGCTTGATCACATGCTCGTAATCGATAAACAGCACCCGCGTTTTCCCCTTGGAACAGACATAATAATGCTGGGAATCCTCCGGAAGCAAAAACGGCTCCCCAAAAACACTGTCCTTTTTCAGGTCATCCATCATGTACTGGTTTCCATCCTCATCGCAGCAGTAAAGTACTGCCTGCCCTTCCAGAATCAGGCCGATTTTTTTCATGGAATGGGCGTACTCCATAATTGTCTCATTGTTTTCATAAACCATCTCACGCATGCCGAAGCACACCCGCATCCGCTCCTGCTCCTCCGGCGTTATGTAGGAAAAAAGTGTAACTGGACTCATCTTGGCACCCTCTCTTTTGCATCGTCAAAAATAAATTATCTTATTTATCAGAATACTCCTTTTTGTTGTATTTGCAACAGATTTTCTCCTAAAATATGGATATAATACAACCAAGTTAAAAAATTAACAACCACATAGAAAACGAAATAAATTATAACTCTTTCAATAAATTCTCATTCAAAAAAGGAGCGGAAAAAACATATGAAAATCACAGATACCATCAAATATGTAGGCGTAAACGATCATCAGGTGGACCTTTTCGAGGGGCAGTACAAGGTTCCAAACGGCATGGCGTACAATTCCTATGTAATCCTGGACGAGAAAATTGCAGTTATGGATACCGTAGACGCTAATTTTACCCATGAGTGGCTGGACAATCTGGACCAGGTTCTGGACGGACGCAAACCAGATTACCTGATCGTGCAGCACATGGAACCGGACCACGCGGCAAACGTGGCAAATTTCCTGAAAGTTTACCCGGACACTACCGTTGTTGCCAATGCAAAAACTTTCAACATGATCCGCAATTTCTTTGGCCTCGACCTGGAAGGCCAGAAACTGGAAGTGAAAAACGGCGGTACCCTCAGCCTGGGCAGCCATGAGCTGACCTTTGTTTTTGCCCCGATGGTACACTGGCCAGAAGTTATGGTAACCTATGACAGCACAGATAAGGTTCTTTTCTCCGCAGACGGATTCGGAAAATTCGGTGCCCTGGATGTGGAAGAAGACTGGGACGATGAGGCTCGCAGATATTTCATCGGAATCGTTGGAAAATATGGTCCTCAGGTTCAGAATCTGTTAAAAGTTGCCGCAGGTCTTGATATCCAGATCATTTGCCCGCTTCACGGACCTGTTCTTAATGAAAACCTTGGCCACTATATCGGTCTGTATGACACCTGGTCCTCTTACACTCCGGAGACTGAGGGAATTGTGATCGCCTATACTTCTGTTTACGGTCACACAAAGAAAGCGGTAGAACTGCTGGCAGAGAAGCTTCGCAGCAAAGGATGTCCAAAGGTTGTGGTTTACGACCTTGCAAGAGATGACATGTCCCTGGCTTTGTCCGATGCATTCCGCTACAGCAAGCTTGTTCTGGCAACCACCACATACAACGCCAGCATTTATCCTTTTATGCACGACTACATCACCCGTCTGGTGGAGCACAATTTCCAGAACCGCACAGTGGGTATTATTGAAAACGGTTCCTGGGCACCTCTGGCAGCAAAGGTGATGAAGGAAATGCTTTCCAAGTGCAAAAAGATCAACTGGCTGGACACTACTGTGAAGGTGCTTTCCGCTGTGAATCAGGAAAATAAGGATCAGCTGGAAGCTATGGCTGGCGAGCTTTGCAAGGAGTACATTGCAAAGAACGATGAGCTGGCGAACAAAAATGATATGACTGCCCTTTTCCGAATCGGATATGGTCTCTATGTAGTTACCTCCAATGACGGCAAAAAAGACAATGGACTGATCGTAAATACTGTGACCCAGCTCACCGATACACCAAACCGGGTGGCTGTCAATATTAACAAAGCCAACTATTCCCATCACGTAATCAAGCAGACAGGCGTGCTGAATGTGAACTGCCTCTCTGTGGAAGCACCGTTCTCTGTTTTCCAGCAGTTTGGCTTCCAGACTGGACGAAGCGTGGACAAATTTGCGGGACAGGAGGTGCGCCGCGCTGGAAACGGACTGGTTTTCCTGGACAAATATATTAACGCATTTATGTCTCTGAAAGTGGAACAGTATGTGGATCTGGGTACTCATGGAATGTTTATCTGCAGCGTGACCGAGGCTCGCGTTATGAGCGATCAGGATACTATGACTTACACCTACTATCAGAAATATGTGAAACCGCAGCCACAGACTGAGGGCAAGAAGGGATTTGTGTGCAAGGTTTGCGGATATATTTATGAGGGAGAGGAACTTCCGGATGATTATATCTGCCCGTTGTGCAAGCATGGGGTGGCGGATTTTGAGCCGATTGGGTAAATAGTTGCTTATTAGACTTCTCCCAAAGTCTAAAAAACTCGTCCGGGCTGAATGGTTCGGGCGAGTTTTATATATAATAACAGTTTCCACCGCATCCGTCAGGGAACAGCTGAGACTTCATTTTCGTTATAAAATCACCCTCACTTAGCGACTGATCCAGGGTATTCAGAGCACGCTTCAAGCTGCGGATATCGTTCTCCATGTAATCTACATAGTTGCCTCTGCCAACTAATTTCAGATGGGTGATTCCTGCTTTTCGCAGCTGATAAAGGGCACACAGGCCACAGCCGGTTTCGCCGCAGAGATAGCCGGAGTCATCGCAGCTAGAGTTCTCCATTTCATCGGTTTCTTTCCCAACAGAACTAATCTTTTCTCCAGAAACCTCATCTACATGCCAGAAATCATTCTCCTCATCTTCACACTTATCCTTTATTCTATCTGAAACCAGCTTTAACTTTGTCTTAGTTTTTCCGACTCCACGACGCCCCAGAATGTATGGAACACGACAGAGATATCCCATTTCATCACAGTGCAGGGAATTGCAGAATGCACCTGTGAACTGACATAATTCATTTAGGACAAATGCCTCAAATTCCGAAGTAACAGGCAATACTTTCTGCCGGTTTTCCTGCTCCTTTTCTGTGTCTTTTTGTTTGCTATTTTGCCTTTGATTTCTGCAGCTTTTTATGACACTTTCCATATCTTCAAAAGTATTTTTCCTGTGAAAGATTAGCCTTTTCGGATGAAATTTTGCGAACGCAGCCATCATCTGGCTGTTGATTTCTCCGGTTTCGCCGCTGATGTGGATGTCACATTCTATGTTATGTTCGCGCAAATATACGATCAATGCCGGATCTGCAATGATATAACTTTGGAAGCCAAGTGCCATACAGCGCCGGATTATTTCTGCAATTTCCGGGTACTGTTCAGGAATATAATACAGGGAGTTGAAGGTAAGATGCACTGGTTTTTTGTACTTTTTTACCATAGCTGCCAGGATTTCAAGCTCACCAAAAGATCCGATCTGCACATTATAGCAAAGTACTTCCCGGCGGTTCAGCGGCAGCACAGTGCCATACTTTTTCGACCAGGAATAGGGCACGTAACCGCAGAAAAACTCATCTGCCCCAGCCTCTGCAAACCGCTCATATTCATCAATAGAACCTAACCCCGCTACAATTTTCATTCTCATAATCCCCTGTATCTCATCCCTTTTGCTTCAAACAAACACATACCATCGCCAGCATCTTCATATAAAAATCGGTATGCATACCATTGTCAAAAGAAACACCCTAAATCTTTTTCTATCCAAACGCTCTTTATCATTCCATTACTTCAGATTTCTCTTCCCCAGTTCCCAGAACGCAACTGCGCTGGCGGCGGCTACGTTCAGGGAATCTACGTCATGAGACATGGGAATTTTCACGGTGTAATCGCAGTCTGCAATGGTCTGACTGGCCAGCCCGTCTCCTTCGGCTCCAAGGATTACTGCCAGCTTCTCTTCTGCCAGAAGTGCCGGATCATCAATGCTCACAGAATCATCCCGAAGTGCCATGGCAACCGACTTAAATCCAAGCTTCTTCAAGCTGTTCATCCCCTCTTCCGGCCAGGCGGCTTTCCGCTCAAAATAGGTCCATGGAATCTGAAAAACCGTTCCCATACTCACTCTTGCAGCTCTTCGATAAAGGGGATCACAACATCCATTTGTAAGCAGTACCGCATCCATATGCAGCGCTGCCGCGGATCGAAAAATAGCACCAATATTTGTTGGATTCACCACATTTTCCAACACTGCAACGCGGCTGGCACCCTTGCAGATTTCCTCCACAGATGGCAGCTGACGCCGTTTCATAGCACAAAGCATTCCCCTTGTCAATGCAAATCCGGTGAGCTTCACCAGTACCTCACATTCTGCCGTATAAACCGGAATTTCCGGGAACTGCTCCAGGATTTCCCTGGCTTCTCCCTCCAGATCTTTGTGCTCCACCAGGAAAGAAATGGGCTCATACCCCGCATTCACAGCACGCTGAATCACCTTGGGGCTTTCTGCGATAAAAAGCCCTGGCTTGGGTTCATAATATCTAAGCAGCTGCACCTCTGAGAGCCTGGCATATAAGTCCAGTTCCGGCGCATTAAAATCTTTTATTTCAATCCAGTTATTCATTTTCATTCTCCTGATTTTTATATATTTCCAATCACCAATCTGTCTACACCATGATTGATATAGATTTCCAGGATTTTTTCATCCTTCAATGCTTCCATATCCATTCCAAACAATGAGTTATATCGCCCCATCATATGCAAGTGTTCCGGATATAAAAAGGCATATTCTTCGCAATATCCCGGGCACTTTTTTGCCAGATTCTGGCGTCCTCTTTCCCCATTTATACATACTGCCCGAAGGGGACAATATTGTGATGTATTGGTCTGATAAAACGGCTGATGAAGACTATTTTTCCCCACCGGAAACTGCTGCATATAGCCGCAGGCTTCCCACTCAAAACGGCTAATCCTGTAATGATCCAGGAGGAAGTTCCTGTAAAAATCCGCATTCAGGCTATTCTTCTTAAACAGCTTTTTGTCACCCATTTTGTAGGAAATGCGCGGATCTTTTTTGCGTTTGTTCAGCAGTGTTCCCAGACAAGGTACCAGATTTTCTGTCTGATTTTTCAGGATTTCT
>CAVJRB010000185.1:0-4239 GCA_963651655.1 bacterium
TGTGCGTTCCAGGTCTCTGCGGCTGCACGAAGATCTGCAAGGGATTTTTCATAGCTTTCGGTATCTGCGCCAGCCTGTACGGCGGTATCCTGGTCCAGGCTTTCATCAAGATCGTCACAGGCAGCTGTAAAATCCAGTTCCAGTGCCGGAATCTGATCTACATACTGTGCCAGAAGGCCGAACAGCTTAATATTGCTGGTCATTACCTCCGGGCTGTAGGTGCTGGCATCGTCGGACTGGGTGTGGTAATGCTGCTGGGTCCAGCTTACCGTATCTGTATCCTCATCTCCTGCACAGGTTCCGGTCACATTGATGAAATAGGGAACACCGGATGCACGGTAGGATACGCCGTCCTCCATTGTGGTGGTGTCTACGCTTTCCGGGTTGATTCCATTTGCGAAAATAGGATCTACTGCACCCTGAAGCAGGTCGGAATTTTCTGCCAGTGTTTTTACAAGAGGAGCAAACTCCGGCACGCAGCTGATGGCAAACTGGTCAGCACCCTCATAGAAGGCAGCAAGCTCGAAGTTAAATAATGCCAGCGTCTTTTTGCCCCACTCCGTATAAACGTTGTTGATCATCTCCCACGCGCCGCGGGTCCAGTCAAATTCCGTTCCGGTTGCGCCCCACTCCTCTGCGCCATGGGCTACAAAAACAATGTCGTTCTCCGGGACGTAGCCGGAATCCTTCATGGCCTTTGCCACTGCGAAAATCACGCCCATGGAGGAGCAGTCATCCTGAAAACCGTTAAAGTACATATCATAGTGGCCTGCAAAAAGAATCTGCTGTTCAGAGGAGCGGCCTTCCATTTTACCAATTACATTATAGCTGGTGCCAGGCTCCATAACGCTGTCCACAGTAAGGGTTGCGGTAGTGTTTCCCTGTGCAAGTGCCTCAGAAATGGTGCGGTACTGGTTGGCACTGATGGCTACGGTTGGCATCACATCCTCGCAGCACACATCCTGAATGTTGATCATGTCATCGGAGTAAGCTGCATAGCCGTCCACATCATAGGTAACCAGAGCGGCTGCGCCCTGTTCTTTTGCCTCGTAAAGATACTGGTCGATCCAGGCAATGTTGTACTGGTCTACGCCTACCAGGGCGATTTTGCCCTCCACATCCTTGCCCTCATAATCTGAGGCAAATCCAGTTCCGCAGTCTACGATCTCTGCAGTGATGCCGTCTGCATCGGTTCCGTTTACCATGTAGGAAACCGGCATCATGGAAATGTCTGTCCCGTCAATGGTGAGGGAAGCGCCGTTAAACTGCCATTTGTCTACGCTGACCGGAACCTTTTCCACATCTGTAAGGCCGATGGACTCCATTTCTGCTGCCAGGAAATCGGCTGCCGCATGCTCGGCGTCAGAGCCGGAGGTTCGAAAGCCCATTTCGTTGGTCAGGTACGCCGGGTCTGTGGAAAGCTTGTAGGTCAGATCGTAAGCATACTGTTCATCTACTTTGTCAAGAAAAGCAGATGCGTCGCTTCCAAATGCCTCTTCCCAGGCTTTGGTGCCGTCCCAGGAACTGACTGTATCTGCCCCGGACAGGTCAGTGTTTTCACTCTCAGCGGCATACACGGTGCCGGAGCACAGGGAAATCCCCATGACAGCAACAAGGATCAGGTTGATGTTTTTCGTTCGTTTGTACATTAGAATACCCCTTTCTTTTTCTTACGGATGTTCTCCTCCGCAGTTAAAAAAAATGACACGCGATACAAAAACGCACCGCGTGTCTAAATAGCAGCATCCAGTACAGCATTGGCAGTTACCTGATCTTATGCTGTACTTGCGTATTTGCATCAACGAAATCCGCACCCGCGGTGCGGTCCCCGGCTCTTCGACGGGTTTTCGGCATTTGACCCGGCCGTCCGTGGAGCCTCGATTCTTCCCCAAAACTCTTATAGCGAAAGAATGGTCAAACGTGCAAACGCACAAAATGCTCACTATGATATACTTATTTGAGCGAAAAAAAGTGTAACATAGTTAAAAGGGGTTGTCAATTCATGTTTTTGTTAAATAAAAGTAAATTATTCCTCACTTTTTTCCTTTACATTCAAGGCATTGACCACAGCCTCATAAAGAGGTCTTGCCTCAGGAGCTGCGCCAAGAAGTTCAGATAAGGTCATCTGATAGGCAAATTGGATCATAGGATTATCCAGCATACCAGGAACCATCTGATTAAACATTTCCACTGCAAGGGGCTGTTCCAGAATTTCACCTAATGTACTGTCCATGCTGAAACGGTCGTAAGAAAGGCTGGTTGCAGTCTCATACTCATAATCGTAGACACCAGATCCAACCTCAAAAGCTTCTTCTTTCTCCGGAAGACAGATCACTGCGGCAGTATTGGCCGGAACCTCAAGGTGTACCTGGATTTTTCCATTTTTACAGCTGGTATGAATGTCAATTTTGCCGTAAACAGACTCAAATTGTACGCCAGCTTCCTCAATGCCTTTTACAAACATCGGTTTAACCAGGAACTTCTTATATCCTGGTTCTATCTGGGAAAGTCCGGCAACTTTCCGATACATCCAGTCACCGATGGAACCATATGCATAATGATTCAGGGAGTTCATTCCAGACTCGTCAAAAGTACCATCCGGTTTGATGGAATCCCAGCGCTCCCACACGGTAGTTGCACCCATATTGACCGCATACAGCCAGGAGGGATAATCCTCTTTCATAAACAGAGTGGCAGCCATATCATGAGCACCATTTTCTGACAGGGCATGGCAGATGTAAGGTGTTCCTACAAACCCGGTGGAAAGATGATTTTTATGGTTTTCAATATTGGTAAGCAGCGTATTTAGGATTCTTTCCCTGTCCTTTTCCTTCGCAAGATTGAAATATAAGGACAATACAGCGCCTGTCTGGGTCTCGCTTACAATACGCCCGGTTGGGGTATAATATTCCTGCCGGAATGCTTCCAGTGTATACTCATAAAGTTTTCCATATTTTTTTTCGGCCTGTTCTTCTCCAAGGATTCCGGCTGTTTTTTTCACCAGATCAGTTACATACAGGTAATAGGCATTGGCGATCATATATTTATCTGTTGCCCCTGTACGATCAGCACTTTCTTCTTTATCAAGAGCCAGCCAGTCTCCGTACTGGAAACCAGTCTGCCATAATCCGTTTTCCCCGCAGTGTGCCTGGATATAATCTACCCATTCATGCATGCATTTCCAGTTTTCCCTGAGAATACGCCTGTCTCCGTAAATCTGGTAAACCACCCAGGGAATGATGACTGCCACATCACTCCATGCAGATGCACTGTATTGCTCCAGAATATCCGGAACTACATGAGGAACACCTTTTTCCAGAGAAGATTCTGCGGCTACATCATGCATCCATTTTGTAAAAAACAGTGCTGTATTTCGATTAAAGGCCGCTGTCCAGGAAAAAATCTGTGCATCACCAGTCCAGCCAAGACGTTCATCTCTTTGCGGACAATCTGTTGGGATGTCCAGAAAATTATCTCTCTGGCCCCAGGCAATATTACTCTGAAGCTGATTGACTTTTTTGTTGGAGCTTTTGAACTCTCCTGTTTTTTCCATATCGGAGTGCATCACGCAGGCAGTAAACTGTTCCAGAGAAGGCTCTTCCATTCCCTCCACACAGATATAGCGGAAGCCGTGAAAGGTAAAATGCGGAAGAAATACCTGCTCTTTTCCATTGCAAATATAAGTGTCAACAGATTTTGCCTGACGAATCGTAATTTTCTGGCCTTTTTGCCCATTGACTTTTACTTCCACAATACCTGTAATATTTTGTCCAAAATCAATAACCTTTTCTCCTTTGGGCGTGAGGATCAGTTCCTTTGCAGGAATCCGTTCAGCAATGCGGACCGGCTCATTCTCCTGGGCTGTGAGAAGTTTTTTATCAAACTCTTCAATAAGAACAGTTCCCTTTCTGGCACATGCAGAAACAGAATCAATCGATTCCCCCATATAAATTTCACTGCTGCGGATTTCGCCTGTTCGAACACTCCATGACTCATCAGTGAAAATCAGCTCCGAAGTTCCGTCCTCGTAGGTAATACGGAGTTCAGCAAATGCACCTACTTTTTTTCCGTAGCGGTCTGGTTCGCAGGTAAATCCAAGGATTCCCTTATACCAGCCATTTCCCACAGTGATCTGAAGCTTATTATCTGCTGCCAGCAAATCGGTCACATCAAAAATCTGGTACTGAAGGCGGTGATGATAGCTTGTCCAGCCGGGAGCCATGCGGTAGTCCCCTACCC
>CAVJRB010000186.1:0-382 GCA_963651655.1 bacterium
CCTACTAACTTCTTGCCTTCTGTGATCGGGACTCCGGAAATACGGAATTTTGCCATTAAGTCATTGGCATCCTTCAGTGTATGCTCTGGAGATAAGAAAAACGGATCTGTGATAACTCCATTCTCGGAACGCTTAACCTTGTCCACCTCTTCTGCCTGAGCTTCGATAGACATGTTCTTGTGGATGATACCGATACCGCCCTGTCTTGCCATGGCGATCGCCATATTGTACTCAGTAACGGTGTCCATTCCTGCGCTCATCATGGGAATGTTCAGTTTAATCTTTTTTGTAAGGTAAGTTGAAACGTCAACCTGATTCGGGATTACTTTGGAATATGCCGGAACTAAAAGCACATCATCAAAAGTAATGCCTTCACCAATGA
>CAVJRB010000186.1:448-3077 GCA_963651655.1 bacterium
AATGATAGTACCCATTGCTTTTCCTCCCTTGTCGTATTGTGGTTTGTAGATTAGTGTAGCAAAAAACTAAAAAGGTGTCAATCCAGTAAATTAATCCAAAAATACCTTGCTGGGAGCGGTATTTCTCATGGTTTTTGCTAATGTTTCATCTGGCTCGATGATTACCTTACAGGTATCTGCACCATCACGGGCAATAATCGCGAAGCGCTTATGTTCAGGATTTCCAGAAGAAAAATCCTGTATTTTCAGCTTCTGGTTGCTGTTGTAATAGTCCATTCTGTGGGAGTTAAGGGGTGCCATCAGATCACATTCTGAAATATTTAAGTTCTTTACTCTTTTTCGTTTGGACTTGGCCATGATCTTGTCAATGTCAAGCTCTCCGTTGACAAACAGATACTCAAATTCCAGGTCTGTGCCGGGAATGACTACAAAGTAGGCCACAATGCCAAGTGCGATGGCCACAAAAAGAAGCAGGGGCATAAATAAAATTCCTGCCAGGCCGAAGATCACAACCAGTGCGATCATCCCGTCCTTCATCAGCTTGTCCTTCATGGTCCGCTCTTTTTTGACAAGCAGTTCTGAATACAAATCACTCATATTACTGTTCTCCTTTGTTCCTGCTGTGTACAGCAAATTTAATGTTAGTATAACACACAAAAGGGCCAGCGTCTATGACACCGACCCTCTCTAATTCTAAACTTTTAGTGAATTGTTGTAAAATCTCCAGGACTTTTTATTACATCATGCCCATACCCTGGCCGCCTGCTGGCATTGCCGGAGCATCCTCTTTGATATTTGCAACAACAGATTCTGTTGTAAGCAGAGTAGATGCAACGCTTGTTGCGTTCTGAAGAGCGCTTCTTGTAACCTTTGCAGGATCCAGGATACCCTCGTCTACCATGTTTACATATTTCTCATTCAGAGCATCAAAACCAACGCCTGGCTCAGACTCTCTTACTTTGTTGATAATGACTGCGCCTTCAAGGCCAGCGTTTGCTGCAATGCGGAACAGCGGAGCTTCCAGTGCTTTCAGAATGATGTTTGCACCAGTCTTCTCATCTCCCTCAAGTTCAGCTGCAAGCTTTGCAACCTCTTTGGAAGCGTGGATGTATGCGGAACCGCCGCCTGCGATGATTCCCTCTTCCACTGCTGCTCTGGTAGCTGCAAGAGCATCTTCCATACGAAGCTTAGCCTCTTTCATCTCTGTCTCAGTAGCTGCACCGACACGTACAACTGCTACGCCGCCTGCCAGTTTTGCAAGTCTTTCCTGAAGTTTCTCTCTGTCGAAATCAGATTTTGTCTCCTCGATCTGAGCACGGATCTGAGCAACACGGTTTGCGATCTGATCCTTGTCACCCATACCATCAACGATAACGGTTGTCTCTTTTGCAACCTTAACGGATTTTGCCCGTCCTAACTGAGCCATTGTAGCATCTTTCAGTTCCAGGCCAACCTCATCAGAGATTACAGTACCGCCTGTAAGGATTGCGATATCCTGAAGCATTTCTTTTCTTCTGTCGCCATAGCCAGGAGCTTTGACAGCTACTACCTGGAAGGTTCCTCTTAATTTGTTTACGATAAGTGTTGTAAGAGCCTCGCCCTCAACGTCCTCAGCGATGATGAGAAGTTTTGCGCCAGCCTGTACGATCTGCTCCAGTAACGGAAGAACTTCCTGGATGTTGGAGATCTTCTTGTCTGTGATCAGGATGTATGGATCTTCAAGAGTTGCTTCCATTTTCTCCATATCAGTGGACATATATGCGGAAATGTATCCGCGGTCAAACTGCATACCTTCTACCAGGTCAAGCTCTGTGTGCATGGTCTTGGACTCTTCTACTGTGATAACGCCGTCGTTGGAAACCTTCTCCATTGCGTTTGCAACAAGCTCTCCAACCTCTTTGTCACCAGCGGAAATAGATGCAACGTTTGCAATCTGTTTCTTTCCGCTTACTTTCTGGCTCATGTTCTTGATTGCTTCTACAGCAGCATCAGTTGCTTTCTTCATACCGCGTCTCATAACGATCGGGTTAGCGCCTGCTGCAAGGTTCTTCATTCCTTCGTGAACCATTGCCTGAGCAAGTACAGTAGCAGTTGTAGTACCGTCACCAGCTACATCATTTGTCTTGGAAGCAACTTCCTTGATCAGCTGAGCGCCCATGTTCTCGAAAGCGTCCTCAAGCTCGATCTCCTTTGCGATGGTAACACCGTCGTTTGTGATAAGCGGAGCACCGAACTGTTTGTCAAGTACTACGTTTCTTCCTTTCGGTCCAAGTGTTACTCTAACAGTATCAGCAAGTTTGTTTACACCAGCCTCTAATGCGGTTCTGGCTTCTGCGCCATATTTAATCTCTTTTGCCATGATGGATCATTCCTCCTGTTTTTCAATCTATAATTATTTCACAATTGCAAGAATATCGCTCTGTTTTACGATAATGTATTCTTCGCTGTCAAGCTTTACTTCAGTTCCTGAATATTTGGAGTAGATAACCTTATCTCCTACAGAAACTTCCATTTTCACTTCTTTGCCATCTACCACTCCGCCAGGTCCTACAGCGATAACCTCTGCCTGCTGCGGTTTCTCCTGAGCCTGTCCTGGAAGAACGATACCGGATTTGGTTGTCTCTTCTGC
>CAVJRB010000187.1:0-1156 GCA_963651655.1 bacterium
AAGGAGCATAGTCCAAATCCGGTTGTAGAACAGGCGTATACACAAATCCTTCTGGCAAGAAGCCTTCCTGTGTTTACCATGCAGGAAAAGAGCAGCGTGGAGAGCAATGACATTATTTATCAGACAGTCTCCTACATTGCAAAACATTTTAAAGAAGAAATGTCCCTGGAAAAGATGGCAAGAGATATGGGGGTAAGTAAATTTACACTTTCCCGGGTCTTTTCCGGAACTTTTCATAGAAATTTTAACCAGTACCTAAATGAACAGAGATTAAACTATGTCTGTGTTCATTTAGAGTGTACCGACAAAAGCATTACAGACATTTCCATGGATGCAGGCTTTGAAAGTCAGCGGACCTTTAACCGGGCTTTTAGGGAACGCTGTAAAATGACACCGAGAGAATACCGGAATTTGTACAGAGAAAAGTTTGTTCTGCAAAACGAAATTATATAGAAAAGAGAGGATAAGAGTATGCTGAGTGAGAGTATCGCAAAACTGGTACAGTATGGAGTTGAGACAGGGCTGACTCCGGAGTGTGAGAGAAATTATGCCACAAATCTTCTTCTGGATGTATTTCATGAGGATGATTATACTGCGCCAGAGCAGATTTTCCAGAATATTGAGCTTGAGGTGGTTCTGGGCGAATTGCTGGAAGAAGCAGTCAAACGAGGTATTATAGAAGACAGCATTGTTTATAAAGATTTGTTTGATACCAGACTGATGAACTGTCTTATGCCAAGACCTGCAGAAGTGCAGGAAACATTTTGGAAAAATTATGAGGAAAGTCCAAAGACAGCTACCGATTATTTTTATAAGCTGAGCCAGGACGGACAGCAACTACATCCGCCGCTACCGGGTAAAGAAAGACCAGAAATGGACGGTAGACAGTGAATATGGGAAACTTGATATTACCATCAACCTTTCCAAACCGGAAAAGGATCCAAAAGCGATCGCAGCAGCCAGAAACGTAAAATCCGGAAGCTACCCGAAATGTCTGCTTTGTCCGGAAAATGAAGGCTATGCAGGAAGAGTCAACCATCCGGCAAGACAGAATCATAGGATTATCCCGATTACGATCAACGACAGTCCATGGGGATTCCAGTATTCTCCTTATGTATATTATAACGAGCATTGTATTTGTTTTAATAAAATTCAT
>CAVJRB010000187.1:1166-2516 GCA_963651655.1 bacterium
TGTTTAATTCCTGTCATACTCCAATGAAGATTGAACGGAACACGTTTGTGAAGCTGTTTGATTTTGTAAAATTGTTCCCACACTATTTCCTGGGCTCCAATGCAGATCTTCCAATTGTAGGAGGTTCCATTTTAAGCCATGACCATTTCCAGGGAGGACATTATACCTTTGCAATGGCTAAGGCACCAATAGAAAAGCATGTGATCATTCCCGGCTTTGAGGATGTAGAAGCGGGAATTGTGAAATGGCCGTTATCGGTACTCCGTATCCGTCATGAAAATCCGGAGCGTCTGATCGACCTTGCTACATACACATGTGCTGCAGGTATGGAGAGGTTATACAGATGAAGATGCTTTTATATTTGCCAATACAGATGGAGAACCGCATAATACCATAACTCCAATTGCGCGTAAGGTAGGCGATGTGTATGAACTGGATCTGACACTTCGTAACAATATCACAACGAAGGAACATCCACTTGGGGTTTATCATCCGCATGCAGAATACCATCATATTAAAAAGGAAAATATCGGGCTGATCGAGGTAATGGGACTTGCAGTACTTCCTGCCAGATTAAAAGAGGAACTGGAGCTTTTAGAGAAATATATCTTAGCGGGAAAAGAGATTTCCTCAAATGAAAAAATTGCAAAACATGAGACCTGGGTGAAAGAGATTCTGGCAAAATATCCGGATATCAACGCTGGGAACATTCATGAGATCCTGCAAAAAGAAGTGGGGCTGGTATTTGTACATGTTCTGGAAGATGCCGGCGTTTATAAGTGTACACCAGAAGGAAGAGAAAACTTCCTGCGTTTTATAAAGGCATTATAGCTTCCATTTTGCAGTTACATTCAGATATGCTTGTTGTGGCAGATGAGGAAGTTAATTCATATAATAATGCGAATAAAGTCTGGAGTATACACGATGTAGACCCTGTAGAAAGAGGAATAGTTAGAATGGGTATATTAATCGTGGCATTTTCTCCATATTTTCTAAAACTTTGTCCATATGTTTTTTGTGAAAACCAGACTATAATAAAAGAAAAACAGTTCAGGAGGAATCATTATGGCAGTTTTAGTAACGGGTGGAGCTGGTTATATTGGAAGCCACACAGTAGTGGAGCTTCAGAATGCAGGATATGATGTTGTGGTACTGGACAATTTAAGTAATGCAAGTGAAAAAGCACTGGACAGAGTATCAAAAATCACTGGGAAACCAGTAAAGTTTTATAAAGCAGATATTCTGGACAGAGATGCTTTAAATGATATTTTTGATAAGGAAACCATTGAGTCCTGCATCCATTTTGCTGGATTGAAGGCGGTTGGAGAATCCGTAGAAAAGCCAATTGAG
>CAVJRB010000188.1:0-1758 GCA_963651655.1 bacterium
GTTTCAGATTGTCTTTCAGTTCACGCTGGAACATTTCCAGGTCATAATGATCGCTGAAGAGGTTCTTGTTTACTTCCTTCATGGGAATCAGGGGCTGGGTGATCTGCTTCTTGATGAAGCTGTCCATTTGGGAATAGCCAAGATATCCGGTTTTGCCGCTCCTGTTCAGCCAGAAATAGAGGTATTCTCCCTGGTCATTGGGGCCAAATACCAGAGCCTTTTGCTTCATGGTGTAAAATTTGCCAAGCCAGGCAGAGCCAAGAGGTGTTTCCACCTGCTTGTAGGCTTCGTAAAATTCTTCGATTTTCCGCGGACGGTCCATGGCGATCATAAGAACATCGCTGTTCACGGAATTGTAGCTCTCCGGCGTCGCCATCATCCAGACGGCAACGCCAATGATCAGAACAATGGTGGCAGCGCTGATGATCAGTGTGTACTCATATCCGATCACAAGCAGATAAATCCCAAGAAGCACCAGCAGCGCCCCAATGATCCGGCAGATCCATTTTCTTTTGTTCATATGGTTTTCCCCCTTCTTTTAAGTGATTAAAGATTTCTGTAGTCATCCGCCACATTTTCTGTCACATCATTTTCGGTAGTGATAAAATATGTTTTCTTCTGTGCTGCAAAGGTCTGGAGTTTTTGAATCCGTTGTTCTGTGGACTGGACGATTGTGTCAATTCGCTTCTGGTCAATAAAATTGCTGATGCGCTGGTCCTCAAACACCTGGCGGATCATCTCTCCTGTATCCTGCAGTAGCCTGAAATCTATCCAGCCAAAGGAAGAGACAAGCTTAAGCTGCTCGTCATGGGATTTCTTGAAGGGCTTGCATATGATTTCTCTTTCCTTAAGGATGTCAAACGGAACTTTGTTGTATCCTAAAGAAGAACCGCTGTCAAAAATGGGGGAGGCGCCAAGCCACTGGAGAGTTTCGGCGTTTCTAAGAAGTCCGAAATTATTCAGATGCCGGTCTTCGTTTGCAATGATGTAATCGATCACGATCATCTGATCCAGTGCAGGTACCACATTTACGCCAAGTTCCAAACAGCAGTTTACATAATGCTGATATACGGATACATCGTTTTTTTTCTTACGGGTCTGAAAGATTCGCCATGCACTGACAAGGTCCATATCTTTTGTAACAAAATCCTCACATACACTGTATGGCATGTCATCGTCCCACAGGATTGTGTAGGGAATGTGAGGGATGCCCAGTTTCTCCATGATATTGGATGCAATTACTTCGTTGAATGGCTGCTGGCGGAAGGGATTGCTTCCTCCCTTGAGAAGGCATCTTCTCCCATCTATGATCTTCCATTTTTTTTTCAGACAGCCATCAGAGGTATTATCCGGAGAACTGAAATCAAAATTTCCCTCTCTTTTTTTCAAACCAAATAATACATTTCCTATGTCATCAGAAAAAGCGTTGTCAAAAAAATTAATTCTTTTCCATTCAAGATCTGTACCGTCTGGTTTTATCCAGTACTGATCGGAAAGGCTAAGTCCAAAGCTTCGGACAAGAAGCATCTTCGTATCTGCAAGTCCGATTTCATTCAATGCTTCCTGCACACCGGAACGACTTGAAGGAATAGAGCGGTCTGCCCACCACATGTTTAAAGCCTTTTTATCCACTGTATTCTTTTTCATTGGAATACCTATGGGGAGGTGCTCCGGGGCATAGAGGTCAAGAATTCTTGTAATGCCATCTGCTTCCGTTAATTCCATTTTAATAACTGGAATATTCTTATGCATAAGAAT
>CAVJRB010000188.1:1768-2973 GCA_963651655.1 bacterium
AGAATGTATTGTGCCATTTTAGCCGCCTCCTTTTTTTATAATATAATATCTGCTTCAAACAAAATTATCCAGCTTTTAAGGTCAGATTAGCTCTTCGAAATGATAACGTGGTTTTCCAATGCTTTTTTTGCCGTATTCAATGGCCTTTGTGGGGCAATAACAGATGCAGGCCATGCAGTGGGTGCAATTGTTGCCCCATATGGGTTTGCGGTCTTGAAGGTGAATGTTATTCAGGGGGCATTTTTTTACACATTTCCCACAGCCTGTACAGACATCACCTGCATGGAAGGCCTTCGCTTTTACAATAAAGGTATAAAAAACAGGATTTACAGGTCCGCTCATAAATTGGTCGTAAAAATTGTTTCGGGGAGCGGAGAACTCCCTGGTATTTTTGATCTGTTCAATGGCATAGGCGATGTCTGGTTCAGCCTTTGCTACGATTTTTCTGGCTTCTTCTGCTTGCGGGGCATTGAACAGGGCAATATAATTCTCCGGCATAAGGATTTGTGCGGTACCCATATAGCGAAGGTTCTTCCTGGCGGCAAGCTCCCGGTTATATTTTGCGGCGTTGCCGATTTCGCCGCCGCAGTCCATTACAAACCAGATGCGTTTTGTGCCGGTAAGCTCTGTTTTTAAGATCCATTCCTGTACGATACGGGGAATGCGCCATGCGTAAGTTGGCGTAACAAGGATTACATTCTCCCCTGCGTAGATGGCTGTAGTATCCTGTGCCTTAATTTTCTCATTTAGATCCACAACCGTCTCCGGCAGCGCATCTGCAATTTTTCCTGCAATATACCGGCTGTTTCCAGTTCCCGAAAAACAGAAAATCATGTGTTTTCATACCTCCATAGTTTTTTGTATATTATAAAACTAATGTTTTTCCTATGGATTCTGCGATTCCTTTTAATTTTTCAATCGTGTATCCAGTGTATTTGGTAATTTTATAGGCTGGTTCTTTTTCCTCGATCATTATCTGTGCTAAGGACATTTTTTCTTTTTCCTGGCCCTGTGCTAATCCTTGTGCTCTGCCACGCTCCAGGCCTTCATTTACTAATTCTTCTAAAGCACTACACATATTGATCTGTCCTCCTTTTTCTTCTGATCTTAACGCATGGTTGATCAATTTCTGGGATTCCGTGATGGCTCCAATTACAAGTCCCAGTTCTGCTGGAATTGATTTTTCTTTGTATACTGTATTGATT
>CAVJRB010000189.1:0-3902 GCA_963651655.1 bacterium
TATCTGATCCGAAAGCCCAATCCGGAAGACGGAAGAAGCCAGCTTTTATACGCTACACCCAAGGCAGAAGAACTGAAAAATTCCAAAGCACAGATCGAGACCATTTTTTATGAATGGCTCTTATCAGAACTTCCAGAAGAGGAAAAAGAAGCGTTTTGCAAAACCTTAGATACCCTTTACTGGAAATCAAAGCGGCAGCGCCAGGCTGGATTCCCGGATGTGGCACAAAAGGTAATGGAACACAAAGATGAGGGAACAGAAGATGGAGAAGAGTGACAAAACATTTCAGCCGGACAGAGCGCTTTCCTATTTCAAAAAAGAATGGAAGGTTCTTCTGATCGTGACCATTTCCGGTCTGATCTATAACCTGGGACTTCTGGCAGGCCCCTGGTTTGAGGGAAAAATGACCGGCTGTCTGGTTGAAATTCTGAAAGGGCTGGGACAGTTTTCCGATATGCTGGTTCTGGTGCTTGGATATGTGACAGCCATTGCAGTTGTCCAGATTGCCAGATACATCAAACGATTTTATGTGCGGCGTTTTGCCAACAATGTAAACCGCCGGATGAAAGAAATCCTGTACGCAGGCCTGGTAAGGAAAAGCCGCGCAAGCCTTCGGGAAGAAGGCGAGGGAAGCATTATGACCAAGGCAATCCTGGACGTAGATGACTGCGTGGAAGGAATGCGTAAGTTTACCACAGAGATTTTTGATACAGGAGTGGCCCTGGCTGCTTATGCAGGAATGCTTTTGTGGTATGATTTCCGGCTGGCACTGCTTTGCATGATTTTCCCGCCGATTTCCTATATGACGGCGGAGAAGATGAAAAAGATGATTCAGAGGACAGGGGCTGCATACAAAGAGCAGTCCGGATATCTGAGCAATGCCACTTTGGACAGGGCAGAAAATGCCATTACATACCGGGTCTTTGGATGCGAACAGGAGCGGCAGCTTGCTTACGAAGAGAACCTTACTTCTTATGAAAAATCAGCAGTAAAGGCCAATATCTGGAATTCCGTAATGCCGCCGGTGTATCGGATTATTTCCATGGTCGGAGTTCTGTTTATCCTGTATTTTGGCCAGAAAAATGTTCTTGGAACAGGCTGGAGCACCTGGACCATTGCGTCCTTTACTACCTTCCTGGCATGTTTTGTGAAGCTGTCCGTGAAGTCTTCCAGTGCGGCGAAGCTGTTTAATGCAGTGCATAAGGCACAGGTTTCCTGGAAAAGAATCAAGCCGCTTTTGACAAAGCAGGAAGAAGAGAACGGGGCCAAGGAAAGGGAAAATTCTGCAAGACAGGATACAGAAGGAAAAGGATCTCAGCCGAAACCCGTTTGGGAAAATGTAACTCAATTACAGGTCAGCCATTTAAAGTTTGCTTACCCGGATGGCAAACAGATTTTGAACGATATTTCCTTTCAGATCAAAAAAGGCCAGATGATCGGAATCACCGGCCCGGTAGCCTGCGGAAAATCCACTTTGGGAAAAGTCTTTTTGTGCGAATATCCCTATGAGGGACAGATCCTGGTGGATGGCGAGGAACTTCAAAAGATGACGCCATCAAAGCGTACAGATATCATAGGCTATCTTGGTCATGATCCGGAGCTGTTTAATGACAGTGTGGAAAATAACGTTCTTATGGGAGCAAAGAAAAATGCAGAAGATTTCCTTAAAATGGTTTGCATGGATGAGGAAGTAAAGGAAATGGACGACGGCATACAGACTTTGGTTGGAAATGGCGGGGTACGTCTTTCCGGCGGTCAGGGAAAACGTCTTGCCCTTGCCAGAACCCTTTGTTATCAGAAGCCTGTGCTGATTCTGGACGATCCTTTTTCTGCCCTGGATAAGAGTACGGAGAAGCAGATTTTTGCAAATCTGAAAGAGCAGTCTAAGGAAAATATGGTCCTGTTGATTTCCCATCGTCTGTATCTGTTCCCGCAGATGGATCAGATCATCTGGATGGAGGATGGAAAAACAGTGACAGGCACTCATGAGGAGCTTCTGAGAAAGGTGCCTGAATATAAGAAATTATTTATGGAGGAAGGAGGTGCAGGCAATGAAGAAAAATAAGGAAGCTATGGAAGCCCCAAAAAGACAGGTAAAAACCGTCATCTGGCAGACTGTGAAAAAGCAGAAATGGCTGTCCCTTGGAATTGTTCTGGCCGTTGTCGGCGCCGTTGTGACTGCGCTTATCCCGCCTCTGATCCTGGCCCGGATCGTGGATACCATCACAGGCGGAAATAAGGCAGCCGTTTATATCCTGGTCCTTTATTTTGCAATGCTTGCACTTACCGGGTTCATGGAATCTGCAAGGGAAGGACTTCTGACTGTATTCGGACAGAAGATTACCCATGCTCTTCGAAGCAGTCTTATGGAAAAATTCGTAAGCCTTACCTCTGATAATTTGACCAGGCAGGAGCCCGGCACCCTGGTTTCCCGTTTTGTGGGGGACGTGGATACGGTAGAGAATCTTTTTACCTCAGGAATCATCAGTATGTTTGCAGATGCCTGCAAGATCATCAGTATTCTGGTGGTGATCTGGTTTGAAAATAAGGGACTTACAGTGGTGCTTCTTGTAATGCTGCCCTTCCTGTTTGCGTTCACTAGACATGTGCAGAAAAACATGCTCACCGCTCAGATTGAAAACCGAAAAGCAGTGGGAAGAGCTTCCGGCCATGTTCCGGAGACCCTGCACAACATCCGCACTATCCACTGTCTTGCCAGGGAAAAATATATGGAAGAGCGTTATGACACTTATATTGGCGAGAGCTATCAGGCGATGGAGCGGACCAATTTCTATGATGCGGTATATTCTCCGGTGATCCTGATCTTAAATGCGATTGTGGTTGCGGTTGTGATGCTGCTTTCTGCGTCTGGAAATCAGTCTGTACTGACCTTCTTTGGAATGTCTGCGGGAACTGCTGTGGCTGTGATCAATTATATTTCCCAGATTTTTACTCCGGTAGAAAGCCTTGGAATGGAGATTCAGACCATTCAGTCGGCTGTGGCTGGTATTCACAGGATTAATGAATTTCTGGCGCTGGAAGAGAAGAGCAAGGTTGTGGCTGAAGGAAATATGGCAGTGCAAAAGGATGAGAAAATTGCAGAGCATGTAGGAGATAGGGAAAACCTGTCAGATTTTTCAAAGAAGTCTGTTTCTAAGAGTGGAGTTCCATTCGTAGAGTTCAAAGATGTGACCTTTGGTTACGATGAGCATGTGGTGCTGGAGCATCTGAATTTCAAGGTGATGGACACCGATCAGGTTACTCTTCTTGGCCGTACCGGTGCAGGAAAAAGTACCATATTAAAGCTGCTGCTTGGACTTTACCAGCCGGATCAGGGAGAGGTGCTGATCCACGGTATGCCGGCTGCTGCGGTGCGGGCAGAGGAAAGACGAAAGCTTTTCGGTTATGTGGAGCAGTCCTTCCACATGGTTCCAGGAACTGTCCGGGATCAGATTACTCTGTATGATGACCGGATTTCTGACTGTCAGGTGAAGGAAGTTGCAGAACTTACCGGATTAAAGGAAGCTATTGAAAGCCTGGAAAATGGATATGATACGATCTGCACTCCGGAGATTTTTTCCCAGGGACAGTGGCAGCTGTTGTCCATTGCCAGGGCAGCTGCGGCAGAACCCAAAATGCTGCTTCTGGATGAGATTACTGCAAACCTGGATGCCGAGACGGAGAAAAGTGTGCTGGCGGCATTGAAGCGCGTGGCAAAGGACCGTACGGTGATTTCCATTTCGCATAGAACATCGGCGGAACTGGGAAGGACTATCAGTATTTAAGAGAAAATTATAACTGCTGTATGAAAACAGAATTTAAGGAAGAGCTTATTCTGTGATCATACGGCAGTTTTTTATGGAAAATTAGCTGGAAAGAAATGCATAAATGGTCAGCTGTTG
>CAVJRB010000190.1:0-1508 GCA_963651655.1 bacterium
GAATATGGCCATTCGCAATACAGTCTTCCGGGAAGACAGACAAGACATGCTCTCTTTTGTGAATCTGTCCACCTTACCGGTCCGCATGAAAAACGAGAAATCCCTGGACAGGGAATATAAAGGCCTGTTATCCGGGTGGGTCCGGGGCAGCTTTATTGATGTGGCACGGGATGACAGCGGCACCGTAACAAAGGTGCTGTATGCCTACCAGATCGTAGATGCAGAAAAGAGAAAGAAGCTGGAACACCTTCAGGAATTAAAGAATAATTATGCAGCCGCCGAATATGCGGAAGAAAATTACAGAACCATTCACCGCCTGATCAAATCCGGTATGTGGAGAATGTACTGCGACGAGCACTGGGAGATCAACCGAGTAGAGTGGAGCGACGAATTCCGCAAAATGGTGGGCTACACAAATATAGAAGATTTCCCGGATGTTCTGGATTCCTGGAGAAATCTGCTGCATCCGGAAGATTATGCCATCGGCTATGGCGGCATCGAGGCAGCCATAAAGGATCCTACAGGGGAAACTGCCTATGACTGCGAATACCGCCTGAATACCAAAGACCGGGGATATCGGTGGTTCCGCGCCACAGGAGAGGTGTCCCGTAATCCAGATGGTTCCCCGTACTGCTGTTTTGGCGTATTTTTTGATATAACCGCAGAAAAAGAGCGTGCTGAACTGGAGCGGCAGAGAAACGAGGCTCTTGAAACCGCCAACCAGGCTCTTCAGGCCATGGACGCCCTGCATAAAGCACTGGAATCCGGCTCCTGGACAACCACCTACGATAAAACCGGAAAAATTGCTTCTGTGAAATGGAGCTCTGCTTTTCGCGCCCTTATCGGATTTGACAGTGAAGAGGATTTCCCGGATAAGTGGGAATCCTGGTTTGACCGGATCCATCCCGAGGACATGGAGCCTTTTACCCGCACCTATGAGCGAACCCTTGCCGATACCACCGGCGATACAACCTGCAACATGGAATTTCGGATGCTGACCAAAACCATGGGGTACCACTGGTTTGAGGCATTTGGACGAATCCTGCGGCGGGAAGACGGTTCTCCGGACACTTTTTACGGCATTCTCATGGACATTAACGAGAGAAAGAAAACCGAAGAAAAACTGAAGGAATCCATGTTCATTGCCCAGAGGGCAAATGCTGCCAAAACAGATTTCTTAAGCCGGATGAGCCATGATATCCGTACTCCCATCAATGGAATTGTTGGGTTGCTGAATATTGATGAGGTACATTTCGACAATAAAGAGCTGATCCGGGCCAACCATAAGAAAATGAAAGTTGCGGCAGATCATCTGCTGTCCCTGATCAATGATGTGCTGCAGATGAGTAAGCTGGAAGACGGGGAGGTAGTCCTGAACCATGATTTTATCGACCTTTCCGATCTGACAACGGAAATTGTAACCATTGTAATTGACCGCGCCACAGAGGCTGGGATTTTGTGGGACTACGAAAAAGGCAAGTCCCAAATTCCCTATCCCTATATTTACG
>CAVJRB010000190.1:1589-2790 GCA_963651655.1 bacterium
CACGTACCGGTGGACGATCTCGGATACCGGCCGCGGAATGAGCGAAGAATTTGTAAAGCATATTTTCGAGCCCTTTGCCCAGGAAGAAAAGGACGCCCGCAGTGACTATCACGGCACAGGGCTTGGAATGACCATTGTGAAAAAGCTGGTTGAAAAAATGAACGGAACCATTGAAGTTACCAGCAAAATAGGCGTTGGCACTACCTTTGTCATCACCATTCCATTTGAGATTGCCCAGGCGCCTGCCAAAAGGGAAGCAGAAGAGGAAGAAAAGCCCAATAATATCGAAGGGGTCAAACTGCTTCTGGTAGAGGATAATGAATTGAACGCGGAAATCGCAGAAGTGCTCCTTATGGATGCCGGCGCCCAGGTGACCACAGTCCATAACGGCAAGGAAGCCGTGGATCTGTTTGAGGAGCGTCCGGCCGGAACCTTCGATGCCATCCTGATGGACGTCATGATGCCGGTCATGGATGGCCTTACCGCCACCAGAACCATCCGCGCCATGAACAGGGAGGACGCAAAGACAATCCCCATCATTGCCATGACGGCCAATGCGTTTCAGGAAGATGCGAAACGCTGTCTGGACGCAGGAATGAATGCCCATCTTGCCAAGCCAGTCCAGACAGAGGGCTTAATTAAAATGATCGCTTCCTATTGCAAAAATACAGGTATAAAAAAGTAATATTTTGACATTACCAAATAATAATTGTTCTTGTTGAGAATGATATTCACTTACGTAAAATTCGTTGACATCACCAGGAAAGAATGTTATATTGCAAATAGAGTTAGTCTTTCCTAACTAGCATCAATTTCCGCATTTTTGGGAATGCTTATTACAAAAAAGGAGGAATTTCAAAATGTCAATGATCAATAAAGAAGTAAGTGATTTTTCTGTTCAGGCTTATCAGAATGGAGAGTTTAAGACCGTAACAAAGGCCGATATTCTGGGAAAATGGAGCGTATTTTTCTTCTATCCGGCAGACTTTACCTTTGTATGCCCTACCGAGTTAGAGGATCTGCAGAATAAATATTCTGATTTCCAGGCTGCAGGCTGCGAAATCTACTCTGTATCTACAGATTCCCATTTTGTCCACAAGGCATGGCATGATTCCTCTGAGAGAATCGGTAAGATCACTTACCCAATGCTGGCAGATCCTACCCATGCACTCTGCAAAGATTTCGAAGTGCTGATCGAAGC
>CAVJRB010000191.1:0-2209 GCA_963651655.1 bacterium
CTTTATGGCTGCGTTTATCCGGAAATCCTTTGGATACAACTTTGGTACCTGCCTACGAGAGTCTTACAAGAATTCAACAAAATGTAATTGGGATATATTTTGCATTTTGCTATGGAATCTGCAGTATTCTGGAAACAATTCATGGTAAAGCCTATTGGATTATAGAAGGAATCCTGTTTCTTGCAGTTATGATTTATATGGCTGTAATCAGCAGTCTGCCAGGTTGTATGCTTGGAAAAAAATACCGGAAATATAAGAAAATTCGCAAGCAGCATGAGCAAAATATAAAAATAGCAGAAAAAGAAACAAAAGGAGCTGCACGGCAATTTGGAAAAAGCGCGGAGGTTATAAAACTTTCTGCCCCCTATCTTGAGGCAGTGGCTAAAAAGGAGGAAGTGGAGAGAAAACTGGAAGCAGCTCAAAAAGTCCAGACACAGATGCGCAAATCCTATGGAGAGATTGCAAAGTCCTGGCATCAGAGATGGCTGAATGCCTACCTTGAAACGAGTCCGAAAATGCCGGGGAAAAAAGAGCGAAAAGACTTTCAGGAAGTTTATATAAAACCTGTAGTGTCAGAAAGGGATTAATGTTACGGTTTGTTTTGCATCCGGTAACGGATTGATGGATGCATCTTGACAAATTCCACATTCTGCCATAGTATAGGAATCACACAGTGAAATGTTAATGTACGAAAGACAACTGTCTTTTTCACGCTGACGTTTAATGATTACAGAATCCTATATTAAGAAGGGAGTTCCCCATGGAAGAAAAAGTGATAAACGCGGCCCTTTTGGGGCTTGGAACAGTTGGAACCGGAGTTTACAAGGTTCTGAAAGGCCAGGAAGAGGAGATGACAGCCAAGATCGGCTGCAAGGTCAAGATCCGTAAGATCCTGGTGCGAAATCTGGAAAAGGCAGCAGCTAAGGTAGACGATCCTGCAATGCTTACAAACAGCTGGGAGGAGATCAAGCAGGATCCTTCTATTGATATTGTGATTGAGCTGATCGGCGGAATTGAGCCCGCCCGTACTTATATCCTGGATGCCCTTCATGCAGGCAAGCATGTGGTAACGGCCAACAAGGATCTGATCGCAGTCCATGGAAAAGAGCTTCTGGACGCAGCTCAGGAATCCCATGTGGATCTGCTCTTTGAAGCAGCGGTAGCTGGCGGAATCCCCATTATCCGTCCTCTGAAGCAGTGTCTTGCAGGCAACCATATGAGTGAGGTGATGGGAATTGTAAACGGAACTACCAACTTCATTCTTACCAAAATGTCCCAGGACAACATGGAATTTAAGGATGCTCTGGCACTTGCCACCAAGCTTGGATATGCAGAGGCAGACCCGACAGCAGATATTGACGGACTGGATGCAGGACGTAAGGTGGCCATTCTTGCCAGCGTAGCTTTTAATTCCAGAGTGGTATTTGATGACGTTTATATTGAAGGAATCACCAAGATTTCCGCCAAGGATATCCGCTACGCCAAAGAGATGGGCTGTGCCATAAAGCTTCTTGGTGTTGCACGCAACACAGACACCGGGGTAGAGGCTTACGTTTGCCCGATGCTGATTCCCAACGATCATCCGCTTGCAACGGTAAATGATTCCTATAATGCAGTTTTTGTTCACGGTGACGCGGTAGAAGATGCCATGTTCTTCGGCAGAGGTGCCGGTGAGCTTCCTACAGCCAGTGCTGTAGTGGGCGATATTTTCGACATTGTAAGAAATATAGAGGCAAACTGCAGCGGACGCATTGGATGTACTTGCTATAAACAGCTTCCTGTAAAAAGAATGGAAGATACTTACAACCGTTATTTCCTTCGCCTCCATGTAGAGGACCGCTGCGGTGTGCTTGCTGAGATGACAGAGGTTTTTGCCAAATATCACGTAAGCATTGCCCAGATCATCCAGCGCGACAGCCAGAGCCAGGACGATCATCTTGCGGAGGTTGTTGTGATCACAGCCAAGGTACGGGAAGGCGATTTCAAGACCGCAGTCCAGGAACTTTCCAATAAATCCTCTGTAAAGCGCATTTCCAAGACCATCCGCGTTTACGGAAAATAAAATTTTGAAAAATTGTGATTGAAAAATTCCAGATTTTTGATACTATATATAAGGAGTAACAAACAAAAGAAAAGCTGCTGTTCCTTAGAGCCTGTTTGAAAAATCATTCCCGCAATCTGCACGCCCCACTTTGCGGTATATTTTGCC
>CAVJRB010000192.1:0-7626 GCA_963651655.1 bacterium
GCATTGTCCCTTGCCCTTGGAATGGCAGACCAGATCCAGGAGAGTTCTGCGTCCATTAATTTGGACGTTATGTTTGTAGATGAAGGATTTGGCTCCCTGGATGAGCATTCCAGGGAACAGGCTGTGAAGGTTCTGCAGGAACTGGCAGGAGGAAGCAAACTAATCGGCATCATCTCTCATGTGACCGAATTGAAGCAGGAAATCGAAGATCAGCTGATCGTCACGAAAGATGAAAAGGGCAGTCATGTAAGGTGGCAGATTAGTTAGGCGTTATCTTATATGATATTTAAAGTTTATGTATAAATGCGTTAAATTCCTGCAGGTTCTGGTAATCTGTGATCCTGCAGTCAGCCAGGCGGATCATTTCCTCCTGATTCTCTTCGTGGTCATCATAGACAGCAGTGACATAGAATCCGTCATTTTTGGCAGTCGTCAGCGCATGAAGGGAATCTTCGAAGACCATGATGTTGCTTCTGTCAGTGCCAAGAAACTTCATTGCTTCCCGGTAAATAGTCGGCTCATCTTTCCCTGCGCCAACAGAGGAACAGGTGAAGATTTCACTGAAATATTGAAGTACCCCGCAGCGCTTTAGAGCGGTCTCAACCAGAGAGCGCTCTGTGGCGGTTGCAATACACATTTTAACTCCTGCCTGATGAAGCTGCGCTAGAAGCTCTGCCACATGGGGCTTCAGCTGTGCATCATAGCGGTAGAAGTCATCTACAATTGCAACTGCACCTTTAATCAGTTCGTCACGGGTCTGTTTCACACCATAATGTTCAATAAAATAATCCGCTGCCTGATGAAGACTCATGGCAGCAATTGCCTCATCAAGATCTGGCTCTGGCTCAATTCCCTGGCTGCGCAGGTAATTTTCCCCCACATGATCCCAGGCCGACATGGAATCCAGAAGCGTTCCGTCCAGATCCCAGATAGCACCCTTTAACATAAGCATCCTCCATTGCCCCCATGAACCATATCATAAGTAAGTGTCTTAAGCTCTTTTGTGGCTAATGTAATATCCTTTGCTGCAAAGATTGCGCTGACTACTGCAATTCCGCAGATTTTGGTTCCTTGAAGCTCCATAACATTATCACGGGAAATTCCGCCGATGGCAATAACCGGGATATTCACGGCCTCACAGATCTGCTTTACAGTTTCATGGCGGATGGAATTGGCATCCTTTTTAGTTCCGGTGTGGAATACAGCTCCGACACCCAGGTAATCTGCTCCGTTTTTCTCGGCCAGCACTGCCTGTTCCACGGTCTGAGCAGAAACCCCGATAATCCTATCCGGTCCAAGAATTGCCCGTGCATTGGCTGCTTCCATATCATGCTGTCCTACGTGCACGCCGTCCGCATCAATTTTTTTCGCAATTTCTACATTGTCATTGATTACAAATGGCACATGATAACGTGCGCACAACTCTTTGATTTCCACAGCCTCCTTCAGAAAGCTGTCCGCATCCAGAGTTTTTTCCCGCAGCTGAATAAAGGTAGCCCCACCCTTCAGGGCATCCTCCACCTGCTCATATAAGGTTCTGCCATTCAGCCAACTGCGGTCTGTAACTCCATAAAGTAAAAGGTCTTTTTTATCACAATTCATTTTGGAAGTCTCCTTTATCAAAAATAAAAGTTCAGCAATATATAAAAACAAGTATATTGCCATGTTTTCAAAAAAGCAAGTCACAAAGGAGAAAATTGCAAATAAAATAAGAGTGCGTAAAGAAAATCCTTTTTGTAAAGAATGATTTTATAAGTACGATTTATTTCTCTTTAAATGCAAATGAAAGTACAATTTATAACTCTTTACATCGAGCGAATACCAGAATAAACTACATTTAAGCCTATAAAAAGACAATTAAGAACACCCCTTTTACATTGAAAAAGAAATCCTGATATGCTAGACTGTACATAGGATAGCAGAGACGAAGAGCCTTTGGCCGCTGCCTCTGTATATTATTCAAAAACGAAGAGAGGCAGGATCATTATGGATCAATTTGAGAGACAAAAGGTAGAACGTCAGGCGCTGAATGGCAGGATGACGCTAATGTTTGGAGGAATTTTCCTGTTGTTTTCAGCGATTACTTCTACGCTGATGTATGGAATCAACTTCTTTATGACTGCACAGCAGGCAGACAAGGGTGTGTCAGAGTATGTGGAGCTTCTTGAAACTGCGGGGGTGAGCAGCAATTTCCTGAGAGCAGCAGGAATCTGCTTTCTGCTGGTGGGAATTTATGAAGTTGTCACTGGATTTTTCGCTGTGAAGAACAGTAACCGCATTGACAAAAGTAAGTTCACTTTGAAGATGGTTGTATCACTTTTGATCGTAGAAGTTCTTCTGCAGATTTACCTGTTCTTTACAGGACTTATGAATCTGGGAATTCTTTTTACTGCACTTTTGCTGCCGCTGTTTATGCTGTGGGGCGTAACCAGACTGCGCAAGGTGGCGAAGGCAGAACCTGAGCGCGTTTATGCGGTGAAACAGGCATCCAGGGAAAAAGCAAGACAGCAGGCAGCAGCTCCGAAGAAGAGCATTCGAGAGAGAGCGGCCATGCAGGCGAGACTGGACGAGGATATCACAGAAGTTTCTGCAGAAGAAAGTGGAAGTGCAGAAGAGGCCGGGAGTGTAGAAGCAGCTGAAAATACAGAAGAGATTAAAAGCGCGGAAAGCACTGAAAATGTGGAAGAAACCAAAGAACCAGAAGAGGCAAAATAAAAACAGAAACCTCTGAACAGTAATTATAGTATTCGGTTTATAACAACTACAGAGAAAGTGAACTGCAGATTATGGACATGAAAGAGATTATTGCGGATGCAGCGAGAAAGCTGATTGTGGAGAAAAAGGTTAAGAAGCTGACGGTAAAAGACATCGTAGAAGAGTGCCAGATTACCAGGCAGGCATTTTACTATCATTTTGAGGGAATCCCGGATTTGATCCAGTGGAGCATGAAGCGCGGTGTAAATCGGCTTCTTGAAGAAACCAGGCAGCAGGGCGGACCGGAAGCAGCACTGAAATATCTGTTTGTATTTTCCATCAATGCCATGCCGGAAGTTCGAAAAGGCATGGAAAGCAACTATGGCAAAGAGCTTGAACAGACCCTGGTGCGCGGCGCCTATGAGCTGTTTGAGCTGATCGTGGAAGAAGAAAACCTTTACCAGAACTACAGCCGCCAGGAACTGAAGCTGCTTCTGCGCTATCACAGCAGAGCCATCCTGGGCCTTCTCCAGGACTGGACACCAGAGGACACGAAGAATCTGGATGCTATCGTCCATGAGGTTTACCTGATCATGATGGGGAAAATTATACCAGAGAAAGGATAAGCGGGAAATGGAATACAAAGCAGAATTAAAGGATTGGCCTTATCAGGTAAAGGCAGTAATTATGCGTGGAAACCGTCCTTTTATGAGCCATTGTCATCAGGAAATGGAGATTATTCTGCAGGAAAAGGGAACCCTGGAGATTACAGCAGCAGGAGAGTCCGTATTGTTGGAACCTGGTGAAATGTGTATTATTCCGCCTTTTCAGAACCATAGCATAGGAATGGGGTCAGAGGACTGTGAGCGGCTGGCTATTCTTCTGGATCTGAAGCTTATGGGAAAAGGCATGGATGAAGGGGGCGAAGGACGCTGGATCCGGGAAGAAATTCAGGATCGGCAGATGTTCAGCAAATTCTGGAATGAGGAAACTAAGGAGAAGCTTCGTGAAATTGCGGAAAAAATTTACGAAGAATATACCCGCAAGGAATATGCCTGGCAGCTGGCACTAAAAACTTATACCAATGAACTGCTCCTTCTTGCTGTGCGAAATGTTCCGAAAGTACAGCGGGAAAAAAGACGGGAACAGATTTCCAGGCTCCAGAACATTCTGGAATATATTGCCCTGCATTACTGTGAGAATATTACTCTTGGAGAATGTGCTGATTTCGTAGGATTTAATCCGGCGTATTTTTCCCGGTACTTCAGTAAATGCATGGGTGTTACATTTCAGGAGTATATAAAGAAGCTGCGGGTTGAACGTGCGAAATGGCTTCTTATGACAGGGAACACCAGTGTAACAGAAATCTGTTATCAGTCCGGCTTCCGAGATGTGAAAACATTTAATAAGCTTTTTAAACAGGAATGCGGTATGAGCCCCAGCGGATTCAGGAAGGAGAATGGGGGATGGCTGTAAAAATGAATACAAAAAGAAAATGGAGGATTCCCTGGAAGTCATTCCGGTTCCGCGTGCTGGCAGTAACAATTGCAGCGGTAACGGTGCTTATGGGAATCCTTTTGTTTAATAATATTTATGCAATTCGTGTAGTACATAACCAGTCTGCAGAAACAAACTACAGAGTTCTGAATATGTATATGAGCAATGTAGATCATTCTTTCGAGGCTGTTGAAAATTATTTTGTGGGCTTGCAGAGCTCAAGTGCACTGATTTCCGCGGCCACAACGAAAGATGATAAAGACTTCTATATTTCACAGGCGAGATTGGTAAAAGAACTGGAAGCATCGGTTTCTTCGTATGATTATATTGAAGATCTTTTTGTGTACGTTCAGCAAAGAAATCAGTATATGGATGCTTCCAAATACAATATAAGCGGAGAAGAACGCGGACGTATCAAAAACATGGTAAAGGATGTGATAAGCCAGAAAGAAGATGGCAATTATGAGGGCGGACAGTGGACCTGGTACTGGATTAATGGAGAACCGTATTTAATAAGGCTGCTTCAGATGAGAAGCACCTATATGGGAAGCTGTGTGAAAGTTTCCACGCTGATAGACCGCCTGCGGCAGGATGGATTTGGAAGGTTGGATTATCTTACATTTATCACAGAGGATGGAGAGGAACTTGGGGCGAGACTGCCATCCCTTACAGAAACCATTCAGCTCACAGGAAAACAGCAGTACTACCGTGCAGAAGAAGGGAATCATGAGCGGTATATGGTTCTTACTGTTCCGTCAGATTGCGGGAAATATGGCCTGACAGCTTTGATCCGTGACAATAATATTCTGGAAGGTCTTCAGTCGTTTCGTATTTTGATTTGGATTTTGATAGTAATTTTGACGGCTTTTCTCGTTGGTTTTACTGTAGTGATGAGACGCTGGGTATTGAGCCCCCTCAATCGATTGATTGAAGCAATGAAGGGATTAAGCGAGGGGCAGTTTGATATTCGTCTCAGGGAAAATAAAGCAGAGGACTGTGAAGAATTTGCTATGGTAAACAAGGCTTTTGACGATATGATCAGTCAGATCGAAAGTCTGAAAATTGATGTTTATGAAGAAAATATCCGGCGCCAGAGAGCGGAACTTCAATACATGAAGCTTCAGGCAAATCCTCATTTTTACATTAATTGCCTGAATGTAATCCATAATCTGTCCATGATGGGACGAAATGATCTTCTTCAGCAGATGACTACTTATCTGGGAAATCATTTGCGCTATACCATGGAAGGCAGTGCCCTTGATACTCTGGATAAAGAGATGAAGTGTGTAGAAAACTATCTGCGGATTCAGCAATTGCGTTTCCCAGACAGTATTGTGTGTGAAATGGAAGTGGATTCAGATACTAGATCAGTATTGGCACCGCCGCTTTTAATTCAGACGTTTGTTGAAAACACTGTAAAATATCAGGTGACTGCAGGTGAGATCACCTATATCTGGATCAGGGTGTGCCGCACAGAGGAAAATCCTCATATGTTAGAGATTGAGATTCGTGACGATGGAGAAGGATATCCACAGAGAGTGCTGGATTGTCTGGAAAAAAACCAGAAGATCTTTGACAAAAAAGGAGAGCATTTTGGAATCCGCAATGTAAGCCAGAGGTTGTGGCTGCTGTATCATGATGCGGCAAAATTGATTTGCTACAATGATGAGAAAACAGGTGGTGCCTGCACGAAAATATATCTTCCTGATGATATTGTGGAAGATATGTCCAATTAAAAGATCAGGCAGTAATCAGTTGGAATATAAATAAACAGATATAATGACGGAAAATTTATAATTCATAACGGAATTTTTATACTTTCCTTCTAAAGAAATATGATAAAGTTTAGACACTTGATAAAGGAACGCGAAAATCATACAAAAGAAGGAGAAATGACTATGAAGAAAAAAGCGTTAGCAATGTTAATGGCAATCTGTACAATGGCAGCTGGAATGAGCGTAAATGTAAGTGCAGATTCAGGAGATGCGGACAAGCTGGTAGTTGCGCTTCGTGTAACAGGAAACACACCTGCAGATGTATCTGAGGTTCAGGATAAGATGAATGAGATTCTGCGCGATAAGATTGGTGCAGAAGTAGAGCTTCTGATTATTCCATCTGGAAGCTATAAACAGCAGATGACATTGATGCTTTCCGGCGACGAGAAACTGGATGTAATGGGATGCAATGCTGGCATTTATACCACTGCACTTGCAAGTGAGGCACTGAAACCTCTGGATGACCTTCTTGAAGAATATGGACAGGGAATCATTGAGGCTGAGGGGGAAGATCAGCTGGAACAGGGCCAGGTAGATGGAACTCAGTTTGGTATTCCAATTATGGCTGATACCGCTGTTGGATATGGTACTTTCTGCATGAGAACTGACATTCTTGAAAAATATAATATCGATGTATCTGATGTGAAATCTTATGAGGATGTTACAAAAATCTTTGAAATTGTTCACGAGAATGAGCCGGATATGACGGTCGTAGCACCGACAACAGCTGGATATTCTCCAATGCAGTTCTGCGTTGAGTGGGATAAGTTAGGTGATTATTTTGGAGTTTTGGAAGATCACGGGCAGACAACAACGGTAACAAACCTGTTCGAATCTGACGCATATCGCCATTATCTGGATGTAATGCATAGTTGGTATGAAAGCGGATATTTCAGTAAAGATGTTACAACCGCTACAGAGGCAGGCTCAAGCCTTATGAAAGGTGGAAACCTGTTCAGTTATTTCAATGCAAGCAAACCTGGCATTGAGACCCAGGAAGAGAATGCCTGCGGCATGGATCTTACAATTGTACAGGTATTGGATACATTTACCCAGACTGCAAACAACTGGCAGTGGACAATCCCGGAAAACTGCGAATATCCGGAAAAAGCAATGCAGTTTATCAATGAGCTTTATACAGATCCTGATATCATAAACCTGATGTGCTATGGTATTGAAGGTGAGCATTATGTAGAGAATGAAGACGGCACCATCACATATCCGGAAGGCGTAGACGCAACAACAGTTGGTTATAATATGTCAGCAAATGTATGGGCTGTTGGCAATGAGTTCCTTGCAAAGGTTTGGGAAACAAATGATCCGGATGTTTGGGAAGAAACTCAGGAATGGAACAAAACCGGTATCGTTTCCAAAGCATATGGTTTCTTCTATGACAACATCAATGTAACAACTGAGATGGCAGCTGTTCAGAGTGTATATGATGAATATCGCATGAGCCTTGAGTGTGGTGTTCTTGATCCTGAGACAACACTTCCGGAAATGAATGAGAAAATGTATGCAGCAGGCCTTCAGAACATCATTGATGAGAAACAGGCTCAGCTGGATAAATGGCTGGAAGAAAAGGGCGAATAATAAAAACATTATAATAATGTAAAATATCCAGAGTAAAAAGCAGCGAGGGAGCTCGGCGGACTCCGCC
>CAVJRB010000193.1:0-2229 GCA_963651655.1 bacterium
CGTATACGCCGAACACCTCATCCAGGACAGCCTGGTCTACCCTTGCATTTTTATACAGCAGAAGCGTGATCCCGGTATCAAAGACACCGCCTACCCTGCATTCAATCTCATCCGCATGAAGATTCCGGATTTTTATCTCACCAGCCATAACACAGCCCTCCCTTTATGACGCAACCGAAAGCATACGGTAAACACTTACATTGCTGTACTGTTTATAGATTTCTGGCTGTTCTGCCTTCAGCTTCTTAGCGTCCACCAGCTTCTTCTCAATCCTCTTCCAACGGACGGTCTGTCCGTTCTCAAGCCTTCCCTCTTCATGTTCTCCCATGGCGGCTTTCAGCAGATTGGACAGCCCGGTCTTTTTCTGTTCCATATCCTTCAGCTGGCTTTCTACCTCCTGGTACTGCTTCAAAACCGCTTCCAGGGAACGGTCAAGCTTCACGCTGTCTTTTACGGAATCCCTGTATTTCTTATCCAGGAAATCCTTTGTAGCACTGGAATCATCTATCTCGGGGCGGATATCGCATTTCACGTTATAATCCCAGAACTGCTTTTCTGCATGGACCAGCTCTGCGATCATCCCTTCATCCCGGAGGATGGTATGATAGATAAAATGGTTGCCGCCGATCAGCGCCGCAATATAGGCTTTCTGCATTCCGCAGACTGCCAGATAATGCTGTACCTGCATCATGTATTCCACCGGGATCTTCCCGTCCCTCCATTCCTCTTCCCGGTACTGGCTGACGGTCTTCGCTTCAAAGATACATTTCTCGCCACGCTCGTCTGTGACAATCCCATCCACATCTGCGAACATAAACTGAAACTGCGGATGTAACATCATAAAATGCTTCTGCCGTACCTTCAAACCTGTACGGTTCATAAATTCCTTACGGATGATCCCCTCCATCACATTGCCCCAGTATGTATACTCATTGGAGTTCTCCTGTACTGGCGTTCTGCCAGTCTTGTCTTCCCATAACTGCTGGATGGAACGCCAGGGGTTCTTTCCCATCACTACGGAAGCGTCAGAGCCTCCGATCCCATTTCTGCGCAGTTTCAGCCACTGTTCCCTTGTCAGATTTTTTGTCGAGACCATAATATTCTTCATCCGAAATCCTCCTTAAGCTGCCAGCACCATCTGATAAGCCCTGTCGATCATGGGGTTTCCGTCTGCTGTCCGTGCAAAGATATTCTCCCTGTAATTTGCAGTCTTTCTTCTCGGGGTGGAATGGGTGGCAAAATCAGATACCGCATTTACAAAACGGTAGCCGTTATTCCCAAGGTCTTTCAGATCAGGCGCATCAAAATACCGCATCTTCATATCTTCCCTCAGCCGTTCAATCCCCCTTTTCTGCTGTGGGGTAAAATCCTCTTCCAAGGGAAGAAGCACCTCGATATAATCCATGACCTGTTTCTCTGACAGCCTGATTGCTCTGAGCTTCTCGAACTCCTGTCCAAGGGCTGACATGTATGCATCTGCCAGAAGCAGCGTATTCTTGGCTTCCTCGATTTTTCCGCTGATATCCCCGGTATGGATCATAGACCAGCTGCGCTTTGCTGTACGGAGAGCCAGGTTCAGGGTATTATTGCAGACTACACGGATAGGGGTAAGGGCAGTCTTAACAGCACCAGAACCATCATGGGTATTGGAAAACACCATATAAGGGCTGATGCGCTCACCGGAAATGATATATTCCCTTGGAAGTCTTGCAAGCAGCCAGACTCTTTTTCCCTCCTGCAGGGAGCCAGCAGTCTCGTAACGGACTCCCTCTCCTAAAAGGGCATCTGTAAACGCAAAAGCTTCCTCATTCTGAATGACCTTGTAACGGTCTGTGACAACACCTAAGACCTTTCTGTCTGAATCCCTTACATTTGCCTTATAGCCCCGGATCAGCTCATCATTCTCCGTATAAACAGGCTCCTGGAGTACTTTCCAGTCAAGCCCTGCCATACGCAGTGCATCCCTGGATTCTGGTGCTTCCATTACCAGTGTGCCTAATCCGTGCCATGGTTTCTCTCTTGTGTAAAACATTGTTTCAACTTCTGCAGCCATAATCGCAATCTCCTTTTCTCTTTTTATTCGTTCTCTTTCTCATGCCGCCTCCATCTCCTGTTCCAGCATCGTCCCGATCTCTTTGATTCCATTATCCATGCTTGCTTCCAGTTCCAGTTGAAAGGAATCCCCTTTTCCCATCCACCGGGCATAAAAGAACTGGATCACATCTGGCA
>CAVJRB010000194.1:0-2912 GCA_963651655.1 bacterium
GCCCTCCCGGCCATCCAGCCTCGGATGCTTCGCATCCTCCGGCTCCACCGCCCCCTGAAGCCGACTAGCGGCTACCGCCGCTCATCGTGCTGTTCTGGTGGATAGTGGTCGTCGTTGTGGTGACATTGTCTGTAGTGGAGGTGCGAGGGCGTGAATCCAAGTGCGCGTCTCTATATCTATTGGGGATATTCGTGCTTCTGCTATTGGCGTTATCGGTATATATAGAAAAGAGACATACTGCTCTTATACTGCTATTGGGAGTTTCAAGACTTTTGATGATTCCCGCCTTACGGCGAAATTTTGCCGCAGTGCAGTGCGTGACGCAGTGCAAGGCCCTCACTATCGGGCACTCGTTCGGGCTGGAGCGTTTTCCCGGTGCGGAGGGAAGATAGCGGTCATCCGCACTCTCTGCGTCTGCGATGCAGCCGCAGACAATGCGGCTGGTGTTTATAAGGCTCCTCCATGTCGGCGGAGCCGCCACAGAAGAGCCAAAGGCCGCTGAAGCGGCCAAAAATGGAAAGCGGTATGCAGTCGGCTGACATTTGTTCCGCAAGCTCCACAAACATCAGCCCACTGCATCCATCTCTGCCCCCAACCCCACGGGGAGATTACCAAAAGGGCGCTGCGCCTCGCTCCAACGGCAGTGCGGACAGGCCGGGAGTCAACATAATCTTCATGGTAGTTATGTAACATTCCGCAGGACCGACTTCTCTCGTTTCAGCGTTATCAAGATGCGAGCCGCCAACCTCGTAACTAATTGAGTATCAGCGAAATGTTACATAACCAAGATTATGTTAACTACCTTCATATCAGCACGTTACAACCTTTTCCCTGCGCCCTTTTGAGTCGGCGGCAGCTTTGGGCGCGCTTCAGGGACCACCCGGGACCCGGCCCGTCAGCGCGCCCAGGACCTCGCGCGTGCTGAAATCAACCGTAGTGCGTATTTCGTGTGCGCGAGGTCCGCCACGCGGGAACGTTTGTGGTATGCGAATCTCACCACCCGCATTCAGCATAAAGTGCAGTGCGGGAAAGCTGCCGCCTCCAGCCCTTCGGGCGGGTCGCTGTGGCTGTGACTCCTTGTCGTCCGCCAGCTCCCGACAAAGAGTCAAGAGCCTCAGCTCCTCGGTAAGGCTTCGCCTTGTTCATATACTGCTCGCTTATCCTCTCCAGAAGTGTGCTCCATTCCGCTACCGCTGCATTCCGCACGCATCTTCCGAGGGCTCGCAGGAAAGCGAGACTGTCCCTTCCGCTATCGCTCCAGAGACAGACTCGCCAGTGGTGTCCCTATCGGGACCATTTATGTCGGGCCTAGACGCTCCAGGGACTTCGGCTACGATGGGGACGCAGTCCTTGTCATCTTCCGCTTCGTGCCTCCGCTGCAGATTACAAAGACTGCTTGGCTATGCGGATTTCCGGCGAGTCATCCGAGCCTTCCGGCAAAGGGCTCCTGCGTCGCCCCTTGCCTCCAGTCTCGTCCGCCTTGTCGCCTACAATCCGCTCCGCCACCACCATCAAGCCCAAGTCCCTTCCGCCGGCCCGACCCCTCCGAATCACCGTCGTGGCCGACTACCTCTATTCGAGCCTTTGTGCCAGCGCGGGAAAGACCGTCATCCCTTCGAATCACCTGCATCCCGTCCCGCGCCTGCCGCGGCTATCGCCTTGCCCCCTATGTCTTTTGTGTCAGTCAGACTGCGTGTCCTGCGCTTCGCTCCGGACACCCAGCCTGCCAGCCACAAAAGACATAGGCCAACATAGAACGCACGCCTAAACCTCAGTGCAAATCCGGACCGGCACACTCCGCCCGAAGGAAAATTCCGGGCTTATACATATAGCAGGGAGCAGGGCTGCCGCCCTGCCTTTCGTCAATGGAACGGAAAATTCTTCCGGACCGGTTTGGCGCTCTCATCGGAGTTTCCTATCTTCGCTATTGCTTGCTTAGGTGAAACGCCTCATTCACGGTCAACTCCCGAATGATGTCCCTTTGAGCTTCCTCGAAGTTAGCCATTAGGTCAAGCGTTTCACCGCTGAGGTCCCTCTGACCTCAGGTCTCGATAGCCGCCTCTATGGTCGGCTTCACTTAGTCCCCTCCGCAGTGTATGCGTCTGGGGACTTCTTCGTATCTTCGCATCAGATTTGTTGCCGCTATGCCCCGATACATCCCGAATAAAGTCATCACTGACTGCTGGTCTTCCGCCGGCAGCGTTACTTTCTTTCACCGGGACGGGGTATGCTACTATAAGAACCGGGGCACTCACACTTTCCAGGAATCCGAATTGCAGATGGAACATCTGGAGCTCCAGAGAAGGGCTTTGGCAGCGTGGAGATCTCTGCCTTTTGAGACGCAGCTGATCTGGAATGAGTTGGCAATGCCTGTCATCAGTCATCGTCCCCCGTTTGACGGTTCGACTCACATATCCGGATGCAACCTATTCACGTCAGCCTATCACGGATTCGCTCAGCTGGGCGATGAACACGTCCCGAGTCCTGCAGCTTATGAGGAGTTCCCGATTGTCTGGATTGGACTGGACTCCGCTGATGAGGTTGAGGCCTGGACTCTCAGGATGAAGCTGAGAACGAAGCTCGAAGGAAATGCCGTTCCCACCCGGTACCGCCTCCACATCAGAATCCAGCTGACATCCCCCGGGATGGGCAGGAATGGCGGCAAGATGCGAGCCTTCGTAGCCGAGACCAACTGCACGTCATCCGACTGCATAGTCACCGTTCTGGTGCCGGATTACAGAACCATCTGGGGATTGGATCTTCCCTCATATCAGGTTCACTGTCGGTATCTGCTCATTGATACGCAGACAGGCTACCGAAACATTTTCCGGAAAAAGTCCTTCCTGATGGAGGTTCAATAAATTGCTTAAGTCATACTTAAAGTCATCTTTCGCAAGTCTTTGATATCGCGT
>CAVJRB010000195.1:0-2706 GCA_963651655.1 bacterium
GTCCGGAATATATGATAATACTTTTTTCTGATTACCGGAAAATAATCCATATAAAAATCCACGAGTCCTTTTTGATCTTGATTTTCTCCACCAAGTCTTACAATAACTATTTCTATAAGGTCTGCTTCGGCGGTATTAATCTTGATATCTGGTTTTGAGAAACCTTCGTTCTTATAATTCTGTATTTTGTAATAAGATATAGTATTCTGTAGTCTTTTGGGTATACCTTCAAGGCATATCCAAATGCTATATACTTTCTCTAGGTATTTATATGCAATTCCATTCTTGCCGATCTTATCTATCTGAGCTGACAGCTTGCGGCATCCATAGTATATGCCTCTTTTTATAACTGGATAGCCGAGATCATATTCTTTCTGAAATTCAAAGTCAATATGAAGGTTTACCAGGATATTTTCTTTTGAATTTGGAAGCAGCGAACGGAATAAAACATCGAAAGTTGCCGGTGGCTCACCTGTGGCGTTGGTTTCTGTTCTTTCTCCACGGATGGTTTGAGCCATATCCTCTTCAACTAATGCAGTTCCTGTCTGGATGGTATCTCCCTCGATACAGTCCATGATTTCCTCTAATGAGCAGTCCTTGTACTCCGCTACCGTGTACTTTAAAATATTTCCCATAATTGGTTTGTATGAGAATATATTTTTGGCAGATTTATCTCCCGATTCGTTTCCCTCTATGGCATCCATTGTTGCAGAAATACTGTCTTTTACGTTCATGAATTTCTCCTGACATTAGAAGTTATATTTGTATAATAATCATACAACAGAGTAAAAATTTCGTCAAATGTTTCTTCAGTTCAAACAATAATAAAAAAGCATAAAGGTTACTGTTCAGAGGCATGCATAAGTCATTGTAAAAAATGACGAAATTTATTTTTCTATTTTGTGGATAATCATTTTCAGCAGGGAAAACTGTGTTTATAGTTTTTCCCGCTGTTCTTTTTTAGAAAAGTTATACACCGGATTCTGGTTTTTGCAGCTTATTCTTGAAGTTTTTGAGCCTGCATTAATTCTTTTTTATCATACAGGCAATTACTTATCCACAGTCAGATTGACGAACGGACGTTTTCTGGAAATTCGCTTTTTTCCTGTTTTTCTGTTATACTTTTTCACTAGAAGAAAGAGAGGTTTCCTTATGGACATTGATATAAAAGAAGAACTTAGAAAACGTGATGAACTTCTTGCGGGGTATCTCAAACAGATCGAGATCCAGGAGGAATTTATCCAGAAACAGAAAGAACTGATTGAATATCTGGAAGATCATATTTCAAAGATCACAGACATTGTCAGTGGCGTTTGATTATAACTGTACTGGAGGAAAACAGATGCCTGATGCGTATGATCACATCTCACTCATGTGTCGGCTGAAAGCCACACAGGCAAGGAATAAAGAACTGGAATCTGGCGAACACTATATTAAGCTGAAAGAACTCCACCAAAAGGAATGCAGAGCCTATGAACATAAGGTCCAGGCGCTGCAGACGGAGATAGCGGATGCACATAAAGAAACGATCCGTGTCCGCAATTACTGGTTTCAGGTACTTGAGGATATGCTCCTGGAGTTTGGAGCAATGCAGAAAAAAGCTGACCGGAAACTCCGGGAGATGGAGAAACGCGCCCTTCTTGCTGAAAAACAAAGAGATGATGCATTGGATAAGGCAAAGGAATTCCGCCTTAAATTCTACGAAACAGCTGCCAGACTGGAGGAAGAACAGGGAAAGAACCTGAAACTTCATGCACAGATCAGCCGTGATTATGAAAACTCCTCTATTCCATCCTCCAAAGCCCTCCGGCGGAAAAAGATCGCAAACAGCAGGGAAAAAACGGGACGGAAACCAGGCGGGCAGCCAGGCCATAAAGGGCACAGCCGAAAAAAAGCAGGAGCCTACCCAGCCGGTGATCCTCCTTCCGCCACCGGAAGAGGTACTCGAAGACTGTGCTTTTAAAAAGACTGCAAAGACAATTGTAAAACAACAGATAAGTATCCGTATGCTTCTGGATGTAAAAGAATACCATGCCGATGTTTATTATAACAGCCAGACAGGTGAACGCGTACACGCTGCATTTCCGGATGGCGTTACTGACGATGTGAATTATGACGGCAGCATCCGGGCATTCCTGTTCCTTCTGAACAGTGACTGCTGTACTTCTATTGATAAGAGCAGAAAGTTCCTGTCTGATCTGACAGGTGGAAAACTGAACATTTCCAAAGGCATGATAAGCAGACTCAGCAGGGAGTTTGCCTTGAAAACAGAATCCGAGCGCAGGTCTGCTTACGCAGATATGCTGCTTTCCCCTGTCATGCATACGGATTGCACAACCGGCAGGGAAAACGGAAAAAACTGTCAGATATACGTCTGTGCAATACCGGAAGGAAAAGCGCTGTACTTTGCCCGTGAGAAAAAAGGACACGAGGGAGTAAAAGGGACTGTTACAGAAGATTACCAGGGGATCCTTGTCCATGACCATGATATTACCTTTTATAATTATGGCGCGGATCACCAGGAATGTCTTGCCCATGTACTGCGTTACTTGAAAGACAGCATAGATAATGAACCAGACCGCATCTGGAACAAGGAGATGCGTTCACTGGTACAGGAGATGATCCATTTCCGAAATGGATTCCAGTCATCTCAGGAACCGGATCCGGTAAAGGTATCTGAGTTCGAAAAAAGATACCGTGAGATAC
>CAVJRB010000196.1:0-5291 GCA_963651655.1 bacterium
GAACAAAGGAGAGGAAATTATTATGAATTACAACATTTCATTGATTCCCGGAGACGGTATCGGACCGGAAATCGTTGCAGAGGCGAAGAAGGTTCTTGATAAAGTATGTGAGAAATACGGACACAGCTTTTCTTATTCTGAGGTACTTTTAGGAGGAGCATCCATCGATGTTCACGGTGTTCCCCTTACAGAGGAAGCCATTGCAACCGCCAAGGCTTCTGATGCAGTTCTTATGGGTTCCATCGGCGGCGATGCCAAAACATCCCCGTGGTACAAATTAGAGCCATCCAAGCGCCCGGAGGCAGGACTTCTTGCAATCCGCAAGGCCCTGAATCTTTTTGCAAATCTGCGTCCTGCATATTTATACAATGAGCTTCGCGCAGCGTGCCCTCTTCGCGATGAGATCATCGGAGACGGTTTTGACATGATCATTGTCCGCGAGCTTACCGGAGGCCTTTATTTTGGAGAGAGAAAGACCATTGAGGAGAATGGAGTTGCCAAGGCAATCGATACTCTTTCCTATAATGAGAATGAGATCCGCAGAATTGCCATCAAGGCATTTGACATTGCCATGAAGCGCCGCAAGAAAGTAACAAGCGTTGACAAGGCAAACGTGCTGGATTCTTCCAGACTCTGGAGAAAAGTAGTAGAAGAAGTTGCCAAGGATTACCCGGAGGTTACTCTTGAGCATATGCTGGTTGACAACTGTGCTATGCAGCTGGTAAGAGACCCGAAACAGTTTGATGTCATTCTCACTGAGAATATGTTCGGTGACATTCTTTCTGATGAGGCTAGCATGGTAACTGGTTCCATCGGAATGCTTTCCTCTGCAAGCCTGAACGAGACCAAATTTGGCCTTTATGAGCCAAGCCACGGTTCTGCACCGGATATTGCCGGACAGAATAAGGCGAACCCGATCGCAACCATTCTTTCCGCAGCTATGATGCTTCGTTTCTCCTTAGACCTTGATGAGGAAGCAAACGCAGTTGAGGCAGCAGTACAGAAGGTTCTGACAGCAGGCTACCGCACAGGCGACATTATGTCTGAGGGATGCACCTTAGTTGGAACCAAAGAGATGGGCGACCTGATCGCAAAAGAAATCTAATCAGAATAGAAAGAATTTACAGCCGGGAAAATCAGGAATTTTTCCGGCTGTGAAGAACAAAGGAGATACAAGCTATGAGAAGTGATGCAGTAAAAACAGGCACACAGCAGGCCCCTCACCGTTCCCTGTTTAATGCCCTTGGAATGACAAAGGAAGAAATGGAGCGCCCGTTAGTTGGTATTGTGTGCTCTTATAATGAAATCGTACCAGGCCATATGAACCTGGATAAAATTGCCCAGGCAGTTAAGCTTGGCGTTGCAATGGCTGGCGGAACCCCGATCATGTTCCCGGCAATCGCAGTCTGTGATGGTATTGCAATGGGCCATGTGGGAATGAAATATTCCCTGGTAACCAGAGACCTGATCGCAGATTCCACAGAGGCAATGGCAATGGCTCACCAGTTTGATGCCCTTGTTATGATCCCTAACTGTGACAAGAACGTACCTGGACTTCTGATGGCAGCAGCCAGAATCAACGTTCCTACTGTATTTGTAAGCGGCGGCCCAATGCTGGCTGGTCACTTAAATGGACACAAGACAAGTCTTTCCAGTATGTTTGAGGCTGTTGGCGCTTACGCTGCAGGCAAGCTTACAGAGGAAGGCCTTACCGAGTGTGAGAACAAAACATGTCCAACCTGCGGATCCTGTTCCGGTATGTATACTGCAAACAGCATGAACTGCCTGACCGAGGTTCTTGGTATGGGACTGAAAGGAAACGGAACCATTCCGGCTGTTTACTCCGAGCGTATCCGTCTTGCAAAACATGCAGGAATGCAGGTTATGGAGATGTACCGCCGCAACATCCGTCCAAGAGACATTATGACAAAAGAGGCAATTTTAAATGCCCTTACCGTAGATATGGCACTTGGATGTTCTACAAACAGTATGCTTCATCTTCCGGCTATTGCACATGAGATCGGCTGGGATTTCGATATCAGCTTTGCAAATGAGATTAGCGCAAAAACCCCGAACCTGTGCCATTTAGCACCTGCAGGCCCGACCTACATGGAAGACTTAAATGAGGCAGGCGGCGTTTACGCGGTTATGAATGAGCTTGCACAGGCAGGACTTCTTCATACAGAATGCATGACTGTAACAGGAAAGACAGTAGGAGAGAATATCAAAGACTGTGCAAACCTGAACCCGGAGGTGATCCGTCCTCTTGACAATCCATACAGCACCACAGGCGGACTTGCCGTACTTCGCGGCAACCTTGCGCCAGACGGAAGCGTTGTAAAACGTTCTGCAGTGGTAGAGGAGATGATGGTTCACGAAGGACCTGCAAGAGTATTTGACTGCGAGGAAGATGCAATTGCAGCGATCAAAGGCGGCAAGATCGTGGAAGGTGACGTTGTTGTCATCCGCTACGAGGGACCAAAAGGCGGCCCTGGTATGAGAGAGATGCTGAATCCTACATCCGCAATCGCTGGTATGGGACTTGGTTCTTCTGTAGCCCTGATCACAGACGGACGTTTCAGCGGTGCATCCAGAGGCGCTTCCATCGGACATGTTTCTCCGGAGGCTGCAGTTGGCGGCCCGATCGCTCTGGTTGAGGAGGGGGATATCATCAGCATCAACATTCCGGAACTGAAGCTGGAACTGAAGGTTTCTGATGAGGAGCTTGCAGCAAGAAAGGCAAAATGGCAGCCAAGAGAGCCGAAGGTTACAACCGGATATCTTGCAAGATATGCAGCAATGGTTACTTCCGGCAACCGCGGCGCGATCCTTGAGGTACCGAAAGCGAAATAGTTAGGAGGAAACAAAATTGCAGCTTACAGGAGCAGAGATCATCATAGAATGTTTACTGGAGCAAAGAGTGGATACTGTTTTCGGGTATCCAGGCGGCGCGATCCTGAATGTTTATGACGCCCTTTACCGATACAGTGATAAAATCAAACATGTACTTACCTCCCATGAGCAGGGAGCTTCCCATGCAGCAGACGGCTATGCCCGGGCAACCGGAAAGGTTGGCGTGTGTCTGGCTACATCAGGACCTGGTGCAACCAACCTGGTAACCGGAATCGCAACTGCATGTATGGACTCTGTTCCGGTGGTGGCAATTACCTGTAACGTGGGAACTGCACTTCTTGGAAAGGATTCCTTCCAGGAGGTGGATATCGCAGGAATTGTAATGCCTGTGACCAAACACAGCTACATTGTAAAAGACGTAACACAGCTTGCGGACACCATCCGCAAAGCTTTTACCATAGCAAAAAGCGGCCGTCCGGGACCTGTTCTCGTGGATGTGCCAAAGGATGTAACTGCAGCCAAATGCGAGTATATCCGTCATACCATCACAGCTGTAGAGCCTAAGGTGGATACCATCCGTCCCGAGGATCTGGAAACAGCAGCACAGATGATCGCAAAAGCAGAAAAGCCTTTTATCTTTGTGGGCGGCGGCGCTGTAATCTCAGATGCATCTGAGGAAGTGCGTGCCCTGGCACACAAGATCCAGGCGCCTGTATGCGACAGCCTTATGGGAAAAGGTGCTTTTTCCGGTGAGGATGAGCTCTACACAGGACCAGTTGGAATGCATGGAACCAAAACTTCCAACTACGCAATGTGTGAGTGCGACCTTCTGATCACTCTTGGCGCGCGTTTCAGCGACCGTGTCACAGGAGATACCAAGACCTTTGCACCAAAGGCGAAGATCCTGCAGATTGATGTAGACGCAGCGGAGATCAACAAGAATATTGTGGTTGATGCTTCTGTCATCGGAGATCTGAAGGAAGTGCTGAAGCTTCTTCTGGAGAAAATCCCGGAGAAGAAACACGAAGAGTGGGTAGCACACATTCAGGATATGAAAGAAAAATATCCGTTAAATTACGATCATTCCCAGCTTACCGGACCATACGTGATTCAGAAGCTGTATGAACTGACAGGTGGAGATGCCATCATTTCCACTGATGTTGGACAGCACCAGATGTGGGCTGCCCAGTATTTCAAATTTAAGGAGCCGAGAACCTTCCTTACATCAGGAGGGCTTGGTACCATGGGTTACGGTCTTGGCGCAGCCATCGGAGCAAAGATGGGATGCCCGGACAGAACTGTGGTAAATATAGCAGGAGACGGCTGTTTCCGTATGAACATGAATGAGATTGCCACTGCAGTGCGCTGCGGCAAGCCTCTTGTCCAGATCATTCTGAACAATCATGTACTTGGAATGGTTCGTCAGTGGCAGACTCTTTTCTATGATCACAGATATTCCCAGACTGTTTTAAACGATGGTGTGGACTTCGTGAAAGTATCTGAGGCAATGGGCGCAAAAGCAATCCGCGTTACGAAGATGGAAGAAGTAGAGCCTGCACTTAGGGCAGCGCTTTCATCTGAGGGCCCGGTAGTTCTCGACTGCTGGATCGACCCGGATTTAAGCGTATATCCTATGGTTCCTGCAGGAGCAAGTTTAGATGAGGTATTTGACGAGGAGGATGTGAAGAAATGAGCAGAGTGTACAATTTTTCCGCAGGACCAGCTGTCCTTCCGGAAGAGGTGTTGAAAGAAGTTGCAGATGAGATGCTGGACTACAATGGTACCGGAATGTCTGTTATGGAAATGAGCCACAGAAGTGCTGCATTTCAGGAGATCATCGACACAGCAGAGAAGGATCTTCGCGAGCTGATGAACATTCCGGACAATTACAAAGTCCTTTTCCTTCAGGGCGGTGCTTCCCAGCAGTTTGCCATGATCCCTATGAACCTTATGAAAAATAAGGTTGCGGATTACATTGTAACCGGTCAGTGGGCAAAGAAAGCATACCAGGAAGCACAGAAATATGGAAAAGCAAATAAGATTGCTTCTTCCGAGGATAAGACTTTCTCCTACATTCCGGACTGCAGTGATCTGCCGATCAGCCCGGATGCAGACTATGTTTATATCTGCGAGAACAACACCATTTATGGAACCAAGTTCAAAGAACTTCCCAATACAAAGGGTAAAACACTGGTAGCGGATGTATCCTCCTGTTTCCTTTCCGAGCCTGTTGATGTAAGCAAATACGGCATTATCTACGGCGGCGTTCAGAAGAATATCGGACCTGCCGGTATGGTAATCGTGATCATCCGCGAGGATCTGATCACAGAGGATGTTCTTCCGGGAACCCCTACCATGCTTACATACAAGACACATGCAGATGCAGGCTCTCTTTACAATACACCGAACGCATACTGCATTTATGTGTGCGGAAAAGT
>CAVJRB010000197.1:0-19579 GCA_963651655.1 bacterium
GGGTAATAGTGTTTCCTGCTTTTTTTCCAAAGGAAGAGGATTCTCTCTTTTCATGATGCTTCCGATGTTTGGGCTTCTCTTCTTCCGGCTTCTTTTCCTGTTCGTCTACCTGGTAATGTGCATATTTAGGTTCTGCACCTTGTTCACTGGAAGTGCTTCCAGCACTGCTGCCAGATTCATTTCCCCCATAATTATGAGCTGCATAATAATTGCCATTATCTGAGTCTGCAGCATTGCCGCCAGCATCTCTGCTTCGCGTGTATTTATAATGATACGTTACATTCTCATTCAGATCTTCTTCGGGGGCTGTCTGCTGATCAGATGCAGCCTGCTCGGACACATCTGGATCTGACTGCCGGGGCGTATCATCCGTCTTCTTCGGATCCTGTCCCCAATTCCATTCATCACTCATGTTTTGCTCCCTTCTATGTTAAATCCTAACAATTTCTTTTATTTTATGGTACAAGTTTAGCAATCAATTGTGTTGAAAGTGTGATAGATTCTTTAAGAAAAGGTGACAGCGTCAAAAGCCTTATTTTTCTTTCTGTTTTTTCCAGTATTCACGATTCATGGTACAGGAAAGGATCATTTTCCCCGGCAGCTTCCGGTATCTTTTTCCAAGGAAATATCCTGCATATTTAAATCCGCTCTGTGCGATCAGTCCGGGAATCAGCCAGATATGCCCTGTTTTTACCAGATAGACAAGGCTTTTCTTTACGAGGCGAAGCCCCTCCCCTTCTGATGGAACACCTGCGAAGATCTCCGGGTGCTCAGCCTGGGAAACACCCAGGTCAAAATTACGGTGAAACTGCTGGCGACAGGAATAATTGTGGGAATGGATCACACAGGCATCTGCTGCGTAGGCAATCCCGTATCCTTTTTTTGCCATGGTTCCGGCATAGATCATGTCCTCATTAAAAATCGCATGCTCGATAAAGCCGCCCATTTCCTGGTAAATCTTTTTCTTATATGCGGCGCACACATTGGAACAGAAATAGGTCTTAATTCCGTATGCGGCAGTATCCTTCTCCCATTTCACGGAAGATTTGTCCGGATAATTAAAGGTGCGGGTATATTTTTCCAGATAGGCACAGTCTTCTCTGGCCAGCTGTCTTGCATAGGCAGCGCCTACCTTTGGATTTTCCTGCAGCGGACGGATCAGGTTTCGGATCAGATTCTGATCTGCCGGAACAGCATCCTGGGTCATAAATACCATAATATCTGCAGTGGAAAGCTTCGCTGCCGCCCGCCTGGTTCCGCCATGGTCAAAGTCTTCTTTCCTCCTTGCGTTTAAAAAAGGGACCATTCCTTCTCGGATGGTCCCCGAATCTTTTCTTTATAATGATGTCACTTCAAGATATCTTTTCTTTTAATATTCGCTTCCGTCTTCAAAGCCATCATCACTATAGTCATAATCACTGTAATCGCTGCTATAATCATCACTGTAATCATCGCTATAGTCGCTGCTGTAATCATTATAATCGTAATTTCCGCTTCCATCTCCCTGCCATACAACATCAGACGAGGTGTCATCGCTGGTTATGGCCGGAGCTTCATCCACCAGTGTGTCCGCTCCTCCTACAAGCTCAATGATCTTGTCATTTGCCTCAATAATATTCTGGGACGGCACATAATTCTCATCTGCGCCGTACAGGAATGTATGCAGTTCCTTAACATTCTCCTCCAGGGTATCTGCAACTACCATGCTGGCATTCTTAACATCTGCAAACTTATACTTCGATGGGAAGCCTGTGGTATCCGCTATATTGTATCCGATCAGGCTTGGGATCATATTCAGCAGCTCTGTCTTGGAAACAGATGTGGTGATCAGCGGAAATACCTGATCCATAATGTTAAAAATCGTGGTAATTCCGGCCTTCTTCGCCTTATCCACCATAAGACCGATCACGCGTCTCTGGCGCTCGGTACGTCCCATATCCATACTGGATGTGTAACGGATTCGGCAATAAGAAACAACCTGCACTCCATTCAGATGATATTCCCCAAGAGTAGCCTCTTCATCATCAGGCTTGGGATCCGGCCGTTCGATTGGTGTATAGCTTTTCCCAGTTTCCTCAGAAGTCTCAATACAGTAGTCGTTCATGAACACAATTTCTGCATAGGAAAGCGGAATATCAAGACCGCCCAGTGCGTCTACCGCTTCTGCCATGGCACTGAAGTTTACCGTTACATAGTCGGTAATATTCAGATCCAGCATAGTATTCAGCATGGAAATCGCCTGCTCCGGACCGCCGTATGCATATGCTGCATTCGCCTTGGTATAAGTGTCATTTCCAATATCCAGAAGGGTGTCACGGTATATGGAAGCCAGCTTCACTTCTTTGGTATCATTATTGATGCTTGCAACAATGATGGTATCACTGTTCTGCGCATCCAACGCTGCATTCTTGGAACGCTTGTCAATTGCAAAAAGCGCATATGTGGTATAACCGGTCATCTGCGGTGCCGTCACATTCGTAACAATTTTACTCTCGTCCAGCTGCGGTGTCTCAATCTTATTCAGTCTGCTGTCGATCTGTCCGTATACATACAGACCGCCGATAAACAGAAGCAGACAAAGAATCTCAACAATAAACAGGGCTGTCTTCCTTTTTTTACCAGGTCTTGCCATTTCTCTTTCCTTTCTCAGTAAGCATTCTTATTAATAAATCCCTTAAAAATTGTCATAAACAATATTTTTATATCCAGACCAACGGTCCAGTTCTCAATATAATACAGGTCGTACTCGATTCTTTTGCGAATGGAGGTATCTCCTCTGTAGCCATTTACCTGCGCCCATCCGGTCAGTCCCGGTCTTACCTGGTGCTTCACCATGTATCTTGGAATCTCCTCACGGAATTTCTCCACGAAAAATGGTCTCTCCGGTCTTGGTCCCACCAGGCTCATGTCTCCCTTCAGAATGTTAAACAGCTGGGGAAGCTCATCAATACTGGTCCGGCGCATAAATCTTCCAATTCCTGTAACTCTGGGATCGTTTTTCACAGTCCAGGCTTTCTTCTCCTCCGCCTCCGGCTGAATCTCCATGGAACGGAATTTGTACATCCAGAAAGTCTGGTTATGAAGTCCCACTCGCTCCTGCCGATAGATCAGCGGTCCCGGGGATGTGATCTTAATTAAAATGCACATCACCAGCATAACCGGAGATACCACAATGATCCCGATCATGGATCCGATAATATCCATCACTCTCTTGATCATGGAATTGAAGGTATTGCTCAGGGGCACATACCGGATGTTGATGACCGGAAGTCCCAGGATATCTTCTGTATATGGTTTGGTAGGAATAATCTTATTATAGTCCGGAATAAACTTTGTATGCACTCCTGATTTCTCGCAAAGTGCAACAATCTCCTCCAACCGGTAATATTCACTTAAGCCAAGCGTAATCGCAATCTCATCCAGCCTGCTCTCAGGCAGGATCACATTCAGATTGGCAATTCGTCCAATTACTTTAATGCCCTTGTACATAGTACCCGCAGGAATATTGTCATCCAGAATTCCTTTCACAACATAACCCCACTGCGGATTCTCCCTGATGCGGTCAATATATTCTTCAGCTGCCCGGCTGTACCCTACAAGTACCACCTGCTTCTGGTTCAGTCCGCGCTTTCGCATATTCCGCAGACCGTAGAAAATGAGCATTCTCACTCCCCAGCTGGCCAGAATACAGATTCCATAGAACATATACAGCACAGAACGGGAAATATTCCCCTCTTCAATGGTGTACAGTATAAATATGGTAATCAGAATACCAAAGGAATTGGCCTTGATAATATTTGACAGCACAAGGCGTCTTCCCTGCATACGCATAGGCTCATACAGGGAAAACGCATGATATAGCAAAATATATGCAGGCAGAATGAAGATCAGAGCAGACATATACTGCTCAAAACTCCTTGCACGCACTGCAGTTGCCGCAAACGGGCCGATAAATCGAAGTACCCAGGCAAAGAAATAAGATAGCGTAATTACACAGGCATCTACTACAACATGGAGACGACTGAAATTCTTCTGATTGTCTCTGATCAAGCTTGCCACCTCTGCCTTCTGTCCGCCGCCCATGCGCTTCATTCAAAAGTGCTCCAGGACTGTGACTTTCCTTATCTTATAATAGATAAAACAGAATTGCAACAAATTCTTCAAACTTCATTTATAAAAATTTGATAAACATTCTTTTATGCAAAGAATCTGTAAAAGAGATTTCCCCATAATTCCAGCTGGATCTTTACATACTGTTCCAGATTTTTCAATTTGAATTTGACCTTTTTGTCTCTGTGACTGATCTGAAAACCGTTCTTGATCCCGGCAATGTATTCCCTTCCCATTCCTTTTTGGGTAAAGAACAGAATCTTCATTCCAAATCCCAGGATCAGAAACGGAAGATTCAAAAGGATCTGCAGAAACGGCATATTTTTGTAGATCAGATAAATATTATTTCTGGAAGAGTACCTGGTCTTGAAATGATTGTATCTGGAGCCGCTTGTTCCGCTTCCTATATGATACACGATTGCTTTTGGGGCATACCAGTTCTCATAGCCATTAATCCTCGCCCTGTAGCCCACATCGATATCCTCCAGATATGCAAAGTGCTCCTCATCAAAATAACCGATCTTCTCGAATATTTTCTTCCTATATATAGCAGCCCCTGCACAGGAGGTGAAAATTTTGTCCGCCCTCTCGTAACTGTGAATATCCTTGCCTTTTCCCCTGGCAAAAGCCCAGCCAAGGGCGCTGTAATAATTTCCGGCATCATCCAGCTTGTCCCTGTCATGATAGCAGATCATGCGGGCACTGCAGGAAAAAGCTCTTCTGTGCCGCTTGATGGCGGCCAGCATTTCTCCCACAAAATAGCGGTCCACTTCTGTATCATTATTTAAAAGAAGCACATAAGGAGCCCTGGCTGCGTAAATTCCCTCATTCACAGCTCTGGAAAACCCAAAATTGTCAGGCAGTTCAATAATGTGTACCCAGGGATAATTCCCCATTGTAAAGGCCACGCTGCCATCAGATGATCCATTGTCTACCAGAATTGTCTCGAAATTCTGAAATTCCTGCTGCTCCAGGCTGGAGAGCACTCCCTCCAGATATGCCATGCCATTGTAATTTGGTATAATGACTGATACTTCCTGCATAATTTCTCCTTAGTCTTTCTCGTCATTTTTGCCGGACATACCCGGAATCGGTCTCAGGGAATAATTCCACTTGGTCAGGGAAAGATTCTTGTTATAATTAGGGTCTCCATTCTTCAGAATCCCTATCCAGTTGCTTCTCATATACTCAATTTCTCTCTGAAAACGGCGGATCTTGGCATCATCATCCTCAGCTCCCCTGGTCTTGGACTCCATATGGTAAAGCTTCACATAAGGGTCATATACCACCAGATAGCCCGCTTTTCCCGCTTTCAGGCAGAGATCCACATCATTAAATGCCACTGCAAGCTGCTCCGTGAATCCTCCCGCCTTATCAAAAGCGCTACGCTTCATCATCATGCAGGCGGCAGTCACAGCGCTCATGTCCTGCAAAATAGAAGCCTTATGAAGGTATCCTGTGCGCTCTGCAGGCATGTCCACGAACATATGGCCTGCGATCCCGCCAATTCCAACTACACAGCCTGCATGCTGAATGGTATTATCCGGGTAAAGAAGCTTCACGCCTACAGCTCCTACTTCTCTTCGCTGGCACACGCCAAGCATCTCGCCCAGCCAGTCCTCTGTGATCACGGTCACATCGTTGTTCAGGAATAACAGATACTCGCCTCTGGCATTTTTCACGCCGAAATTATTGATGGCAGAATAGTTGAATTCCTTTTTCCAGCAGATCAGGTGGATTCTTGGATCTGCGGAAATCTTCTTATAATATTCAAAAATCTCATCTGTGGTACTGTTGTTCTCCACAATTATGATTTCGTAGTTGTCGTAAAGAGTGTTTTTCCGAATGGATTCCAGACAGTTCTCCAGAATCTCCTTCTCATCCTTATTGGGAATGATAATGGAAACAAGAGGATGTCCCTGTACCGGATATTTCACACGATAAAAGCCAAGGTCTGCAGTATGGCTGACTGTTCCTTTCACCCCGGTACGCTCAAGATGGGCCTCAATGGCGCGCTTTCCAGCTTCAAAAGCGTACATCTTACTTGCAGGATTATCTGCGGTAGATGCCTTATGGGTACGCCAGTGATACAAAATCTCCGGCACGTGTACAACCTCACGGGCTTTTTCCACACAGCGGAAAATAAAATCATAATCCTGTGCCCCGTCAAATTCCCTGCGAAATCCTCCCACTTCCTCTACCAGCTGCCGTCTCACAACAAAAAAGTGACAGATATAATTGTTGGAGCGAAGAAGGTCGATGTTGAAATCAGGCTTTAAGTGAGGCTGAAAATGCTCGTCCAGTTCAGCCGTCACCTTATCCTCATCTGTATACACTGCATCTGCCTGTTCATGCTCATTCAGTGCATTCACGATCTCATACAGGGTATTGGGAGAAAGAAGGTCATCATGGTCCAGAAGGCCCACAAACTCTCCCTTCGCCATGGAAAATGCCGCATTTGTATTCTCTGCAATTCCCTTATTCTCATTCAGATCCATCCAGCGGATCCGGCTGTCCTTGCTGCTGTACTCTTCCAGAATCTTTCTCATGAATTCCTCTTCCGGGCTTCCGTTGGCAATACACAGTTCCCAGTTCTCATAGGTCTGGGCTATAAGAGAATCTATCATCTGCTTCAAAAACAGCTGCGGGGTCCGATATGCAGGAACTACCACACTGATAAGGGGCGCATAAGCAAACTTTTTCTTTCTCTGTTTGTCAAGGACCGTCTGGTCAGGCGCATACGCCTCATACCAGGGACCATATGGAATCTCCTCCGGCTCAAACCGCTCATGGAGCCGGATCCAGAACTCCTTCAGGCCATAATGCCGCAGATATAAAAGTCCCTTCTGGATCATATATGGAGATAATTTTTTGAAGAAACGGGACCACTGGATCCGTCCTTCTGATCCGCTTTTTTCACTCATACCAAAATCCTTTTCTATTATAATTGCCCCTATTTTAACATTGAAGAAACAAATTTGCAAGGAAGGCGTAAAAGAAAGGTTGAATTAACCTGGCTTTTAGGATATGATTGTATCCATAACCAGTGCTTATATTTTCTTATTTTACAGGGAAACTATAGGATATGTTATAATTTTATTAAGTTTATTTTCGTACAGGAGTTTATTATATGATGAAAAAGCCAAAGATACTGTCAGCACTTATGGTTCTTGGACTTTCCGCTTCCCTTCTTGGCCAGGTACCGGTTATGGCGGAAGAGGCAGATCAGACCCAGACCACTGACACAGCCGGTGGAATCACCACCAATTCTATTTCCGGATGGCCTCAGGCCTCCGATATTTCCTCAGAGGCAGCTGTAGTGATGGAGAATTCCACCAATACGGTGCTCTATTCCAAGAATGCAGATGAAGTGCTTTTCCCGGGAAGCACGGTGAAGATCATGACCTGCCTTCTTGCTCTTGAAAATGCACAGCTGACCGATCAGGTTACAATGACCGCTACCGGAGTTTCCGGAGTTACGGATGGAGGTGCCAGCATCTCCTCCCAGGTGGATGAGGTTTTCACTGTGGAGCAGTGTCTGTACGCCATCATGGTAGCCTCTGCCAATGATATCGCTTTGCAGATTGCAGAGCATGTGGGAGGTTCTGTAGATAATTTTGTACAGATGATGAACAGCCGGGCCCAGGAGCTTGGCTGCACCAATACCGTTTTTACCAATCCCACCGGACTCCCCGATGACAATCAGCATACCACAGCACACGATATGGCACTGATCATGCAGGCTGCCATCCAGAGCGAATCCTTCCGCACTATTGCAGCAGCCACCAGCTATACCATCCCGGCTACCAATAAAGCCGCTGACCGTAATCTGACCAGTAAGTTTACCATGACCGATACCGCAAGCACTGGTTTCTATGAGGGCTGCATAGGAGGAAAAGAGGGCTATACAGAGGCCTCCGGCAGCACACTGGTGTGCGCAGCCCAGCGAGGCGGCATGACACTGATCAGCGTTGTTTTGAAGGGTGCTTCCGGACAGACCGCACCGGATGCGGCCTCCATTTTGAATTACGGATTCGATCAGTTCCAGCTGCTTTCCCTTGGAGAAAGCGATTTCAGCATCATCTCCGGCGGAGATGTGGTCGTCCCAAACGGCACTGCAGAAGACAGCCTGACTACAGAAGATACACAGAACGGCGATGAGATCGACCGCACTTATCTGTTTAACGGAACGGCTGTGGGATCAGCTGTCCTTGAGGTGACACAGGCACAGGACACTGCATCCGTTCAGGAAGGCGAACAGAATATGCAGGCCGCCAAAGAATATTCGGAGGCACACACTTACATTCCTTATTATGTGATTGCCGGAGCTTTCCTTATTCTTCTTATTTTCTTTATCTGGAGAATTGTTAAGGTCGTGAAATCTTAACCTATCAAAAAATCAGCCTGGGCAGGATGCTATTGTACATCTGCTCAGGCTGATTTTTTATTGCTGCCAGGGATTTCGGTTTCAATGATTATTTCATTATTTTCCAAAATCCGCTTCGATTTTCTTCTCGGATTCCATACGGAAGGTGCAGTCCCCACGTACAAGGCTAAGATTCGGATTGTAGTAGGGATCTCCTTTTTTCAGGAACTCTGCATGGCGTTCGCGGAAATGGCTGATTTCCTTCTTAAAGCGCTGCTGTTTTTCCTCGGTATTTTCCATTCCGCGTGATTTGGACTCATAATGATACAGGCATGCTTCGGGAGTGAACACAACTAATTTGCCAAGTGCTCTGGCTCTCAGACAGAAATCAATGTCATTTAATGCCACAGTAAAGCTTTCATCCAGTCCATGAAGCTGATCAAAAACAGACCGTTTCACCATGAGGCAGGCTCCGGTTACCGCACTTTCATCCTGGGCAACTCCAAGACGCCATAAATATCCCATTGCGTTTCTGTCGTAACCAGTAAGAATATGTCCTGCAAAGCCTGCAATTCCCACAACCACGCCTGCATGCTGTACCGTATTGTCCGGATACAGAAGCTTGGCTCCAACGATAGCCACATCCTCCCGCTGGCAGTATCCCATAAGATTCTCCAGCCACTGCGGAGTGATGACTTCCGTATCATTGTTCAGAAGCAGCAGGAATTCTCCCTCTGCATACTGCGCTCCAAAGTTATTGATCGCGGAATAATTAAATGGACCATCCCATTTAACCACCTTTACTTCTGAATACCGCTTCTCAAGTTCTTCATAATAACGGAAGGTTTCCTCTTCCCCGCTGTTATTTTCAATTACAATAATCTCAAAATTTTTCCATGTGCTTTTTTCCATAATGGAGGTCACGCATTTCTCCAGATCCGCAGTGTGATCCTTATTAGGAATCAGAATAGAGACCTTTGGATTTCCCTTTATGGCAAAATAGCTTCGGAAAACAACTGGATTTCCTGTATATTCTACGGCTGCATCAATTCCCATACGCTTATAATGCTCTGTCAAAGCCTTCTCACCGGCAATCACTGCATATGGCTTGTCGTCCGGATTTCCTGCGGTAGAGCCTTCATGGCTTCTCCAGTGATAAAGGATCTTGGGAATATGTCGGATATTCTGTGTATGTTCGGTGCAGCGCAGCAGGAAATCATAGTCCTGGGAACCATCATATTCTCCCTGCAGAAGGCCAACCTTATCAAGAAGGGTTCTCTTCACAACCACAAGATGACAGATGTAGTTTACACAATGCAGGTAGTCCGGATTAAAGTCCGGTTTAAAATGAGGATACAGGCGTTTCCCCTTGATATCAATAATGTCTTCATCGGAATATAATAGCTCTGCTTCCGGATGGCTCTCAATCTCAGCTGCCATCTGATAGAGCGCCTCTTCTGCCAAAGTGTCATCATGATCAGAAAAGGTAATATAATTGCCTGTTGCGATTCCAATTGCCGCATTGGTATTGTCTGAAATTCTCAGCTGTTTTTCATTATATACCACACGGATTCGGGAATCCTTTTTCTCATATTCCTTCAGAAGATTTTTGATCGGAGAATCCGGGCCGCTGCCATCGGAAAGACACAGTTCCCAGTTGCTGTAGGTCTGGGCAAGAACAGAGTCCACCAGGGACTTCAGCAAATATTCATCCGTCTTATACAGCGGAACAACAATGCTGAATTTGATGTTCTCTTTAAAGACTCGCTTTCTCTGTCTGTTTAACTTCTGACGGGTAACTTTATTTTCTTTCAGCCAGGTCTCATACATTCCATCCTTCTGCTTCGGCGTTCTTAAGCGTTCGATGCATTTTTTTGCCATTGGAACGGCACCGTGGGCACGGTAATATACAGCAGCTTTTTTGCTGTAGGTGCCAAGTTTACCTACAAATTTACTGATAGGAGTGGTTCCGATCTGGTAAACCGTCTTGTTTCCTTCCTGGTCCTTTATCACAAAGTAAACTTTTTTTCCTGTCACATTCTCGATGCGAATGGAAAAGCCGCATTCCTTCTCAATAGGCCATTCCCGGTACATCTCTGCTACATCCATTCTGATGCAGCGTTTCACCTTGATTTTCAGTGGTTTTTTATTTTCATCGTAGGCTCTGTACTGCAGAGACGTTCTGGCTACTGCCCAGCCTCCAAGCCCTACTGCATTTTCCTGGGGTGCAAAAATCTCGGCATCCAGAAAGAACTGCGGTCTGCCCTGCTTCCTGGCAATTTCCTTTACATTTGATTTGTACCACAGACGGCGTTGAGTTCCATTTACAACATATACCTTGATCACTTTATGCTTCTTCAGGTCTTCCGGCAAAATCAAATATACATCTGCCCATTTGCCCCCTGGAAACTGCTCATCCAGGGTTCTTTCCCTGGGAGATAAAACGGTTCGTTCCTGTACCTCTGATGGAAGAGGTTTTCCATCAAGAAAGCTTTCAATCTGATCTTCTTTCGAAATAATGCCGGTAATCATATATTTTTTACTGTCATCCAGAAGAAAGCGTTCTTTCTCTACCAGCAATACTTTTTGACTCATGTTATTTCCCTTTCTTTTCCATAACCTTCTCATATACCATCTGAAGCATGGGTTTGTTTTTCTCTTCCAGTTCCCTGGTCCGCTGTTCTACAAGATCATTTAACCTTGCGTTCTCCTTTTGCAGATCCTGCAGACACGCCAGCATATCCTGATTTTCCAGATAGATTTCCAGCTGTATGGTCAGCTGCTTCGCGCCCAGGGGTACGGCAATGTCTTTTATGTGGGGATCCGGCCTGGATATCAATGCCCAGCTGCCACGGATAAAACCGTCCGGAACTTCTGCTCCATCCATAGATGCAGTCTGTCCGTCAAATGCCAGTTTCTTTATGTGAACCATGCAGGGCTGATCACCTGGATCAATTCGTATTTTGCGGCACTCTGGCGGCAGATCAATTGTGTAATCCGCATGGCGTGTCATAATTGGACGCTTCACGGAAAACGGTTCATAGTACCTGCCCTCTTCATCGCCGAAATACACCTGCAGCAGTCCTGTAGTCTCCACAGAAAATGAACTCATTCCAGGCGTCATCGCTCCATACATTTCACGCATGGGAACATGACTGCCTGTGATATATCCCTGAAAAGCTTTCTCCATCTGAGCAAATGAACTCTGCAGAGCTTCACTGATTCCCAGCTCCTGATAAAGCTTCTCTTCATTTAAAGGTGTCCGGATACTGTTTGTCTGAATATAATAGTGAATGATCCGATACAGAACATATTCACAGGGTACCGGAAATTCAAAGGTCCATTCATAATCCAGCAGCGCGATAGGTTCTGTAAGCATTACATTATCACAAACTATATCAATATTTGTAATCTCCGCACACATAAGCTGAGACGGCAATGTCACATTTCCAAATACCTGCTGAAATTCTGCTGTCACTTCAAATGGTTTCTGGCTGTATACAAGCCGTACCTGCTTCAAAAACTCCACAAGCCTGTCATATGCAGCCTGGATTTCCCCTCTCTGCAGCATGCTGTCCAGATGCTCCGAAAGGCTTTCTGCATCCAGATACTCAAATTTCACACCATCTTCCATGATTTCACATTTATTGCATACAAAAGGGACTTTTTCGTACACAGCATTTAATCTGCTGTTCCAGGAAAACAGATTGTCCATATGCTCTTTTCCTTCCGGGTAAAGAGCTTTTTTCTGCAGCCAGCGCTTTCCATTTTCTTCCAGAATATCTGTACGGATGGCGAAACATTTGCTTCTCTCATTGGAATATTTGCTGTAAATAATCTCTGCCATTATTCTTCCTCTCTTTTCGCAATCACCAGAAACGAATTGGAAAACTCCGGAAAAAGTCCGGCATCCACTAAAGAATCATACACCCTTTCTTCATTAAACAGCTGAATCCTGGGTCTGTCAAAATTACAGAAATTATCTTTCAGTTCTCCCTTTTTTGGAAGGCGTTTATCGGAATAGATGGTCATCGGAAACTTATAATCCGGATAAGGATAATAGAAGGTGGTCTGAAAGCTTCCCGCTGCATTGATCAGTTCCTGCAGTTCTTTTCTTGAAAAGGTTCTTACCCCTTTCGTATCCGGATAATTTTCAATGCCTTCAAAATATTTCCCTACATGGTCTTCTGTACAGCCAGCCCAGTATTTCAATCCCAGGCGGTTTTCTATGGCAATGACCAGCTTTCCGTCTTTTTCCAGATGTCTGGATATGCGGCGAAGCATTTCCACATAAGGCTGATGGGTTCCAATATATCCTTCTGAATATTCGAACACGCCGATCAGCGTGATATAATCATATTTTTCAGTAAGGCTCACCTCAATATTCTGAAAATTTCCAACCATGATCTTTACATTGTCACATTCTCGATTTCGATACGCATTGATGGTGCTGCGCATTTTGGACAGATCAATACAGGTTACGCTTCCGGCTTTCTTCGCCAAAGCTCCTGTAATAGGACCGCATCCAGAACCAATTTCCAGAACCTTGTCTGTTTTCCGGATTGGAAGCCACTCCAGTATATTCTGACGGATATGGGAAAAATGGTAAAGTACCGGCCAGCTGTTTTTCTCTGCAATTACACGATTTAATTCTTCTTCCCCATAACTGCGGGCAATTTCCAGGAGTTCCTCTTCTACAGGACCATCACTGTACAGGTCCTCTCCCGGATAAAACTCATAGTCCAGCGTTACTTTTCCAATTTTTTCCTGCATCTATTATTCTTCCTCCACTGATACTGTGGAATTCATATCATAAAAACCAACGGTGTTCTTGGTAGAAACCACAGTAATGTTGCAAGCGTCATATAAACGGTGAAATACGGTAAAATCTCCATTCTGATATCCGGTACATCCAAAGGAAAGAAGGTATTCTCCCCCCTGCAGATTCATTTCCTGTTCAAAAGTAACCACGCACTCACAGCCTGAAGCGGATTTCTCTACATTTACGCCTTCGTACATGGTATTCGTTCCGGTGATTTCTGTTCCCTGGATATTTTTGAAGGTAAAGGCCATAATCGGCTGCTGAATACTTTCGTTAAAATGAACCTTCATTTTAATTTTAAACCGGGATCCTTTTTCAATGGTATTGCTCTGGCGTCCCTTGGAATCCAGAACTACAAAATCACAGATCTCAGCCTGCTTGTCTCCATACTCCAAAGTATTGGGATTCACCTGAAAACCACTTCTCCAGTTTGTCTCAGAACTTACAGGTGCTGTATGCTCATCTTCTGCCTGCTTCACCGGATCCTGGTGCACCAGAAGCTGCTTGTACATGTCTACCATTGCCTTCGGGGAGCCTTCGTCCAGCTTCTCCCCCTGATTCAGCAGGATAACGCGGTCACAGTACTTGGAAACGCTTCCCAGATCATGGCTTACAAATAAAATTGTTTTTCCCTGTTTCTTAAATTCCTCGAATTTATGATAGCACTTCGCCTGGAAAAATACATCTCCTACGGACAAAGCTTCGTCTACTACCAGGATCTCCGGGTCAATATTGATGGCCACTGCAAACGCAAGACGTACGAACATACCGCTTGAATAGGTTTTTACAGGCTGGTGGATAAAGTCGCCAATATCTGCAAAACTAAGGATCTCATCCAGGCGCTCATTAATCTCACTCTGGGAAAATCCAAGCATTGTACCATTCAGATACACATTTTCCAGGCCTGAATATTCCGGGTTAAAGCCTGCACCTAATTCCAGCAGAGCTGAAATTCTTCCGTGCACAGACACTTCCCCTGCGGTGGGCGCAAGTACACCTGTAATAATCTTCAGGATGGTAGACTTACCGGAGCCATTGGTTCCGATAATACCAACACATTCTCCCTCGCGCACATCAAAGCTTACATCTCTCAATGCGTAATGCTCCCGGTAGCGTTTCTTTTTCCCAAAGCCCAGGGAATCCTTCAGACGGTCTGAAGGTTTATTATAAAGCCTGTACATCTTAGACAGGTTCTTTATTTCAATGGCATTTTTACTTTCCACATTAGTTCCTTTCTATTTCCATGCATTATAAAACATCTGCAAAATGAATGCGAAGACGTTTAAAAATCCAGTTTCCGAACAGGAAACAGATGATGGATACTACCCAGAAGTAAATGGTCCAGTTCGGTCTTTCCCAGAACCATCTTTTTATAATAAAGGCATCTCTGTATCCTGACACAATATAAAACATTGGATTCAACTGAAGTATTTTGTACAGTCGGCTCTGTACACCGATCATGCTCTCCGCAACCCACATAATAGGTGTGATCCATACACCAATCTGGAGTATAATTCCGATAATCTGTCCCAGGTCACGAAACAGCACTACAATCGCGCTGGTTGCATAGCACAGCCCCGTTACCAGGAAGAAGGCACATGCACTGTAATAGAAAATCTGTAAATAGTACATATCCGGGAATCTGCCGTTGCACATATAAAGAATAATGGCTAATATAACAAAAAAGCCATGTACAAACAATGCTGAAATAATTTTTACGACCGGCAGCACGCTAATATTAAAAACAACCTTCTTTACCAGGTAATTATATTCAATCAGCGCATTGGTTCCCCCGGAAAGAGCATCTGAAAAGAAAAACCAGGGGACAATTCCCGCTACCAGATAAAGCACAAATGGGATTCCAAGCTCATCTGTGTTGGAGCGGAAGCCCACTGAAAATACAAACCAATATACCAGAATGGTTACAACCGGCTGAACAAATGCCCAGATGGTTCCAAAATAAGATCCTGCATATCTGGTCTTAAAATCATTTTTCGCCAGTTTCATAACCAGCCGGCGGTTTCTGTACAGATCCGCCGGCAGAGAAAAAATCGTTTTAAGCATTTATGATCTCCTATCTCTGAAGTTCCTTTAAACTTCCCCATTTCTGATCCTTATCAGAGAAGATCAGTTCCATTCCTTCCGGAATCGACCACTGTACGTTGATATCCGGGTCATTCCAGATCAGACCGCCCTCATCATTGGGATGATAGAAGTCAGAGCATTTGTATGTGAACTCTGCATTCTCGGAAAGAACCAGGAAGCCATGGGCAAATCCCTTCGGAATAAAGAACTGCTTCTTATTCTCTGCTGAGAGAAGAACGCCATACCACTTGCCGTATGTTTTGGAATCTTTTCTTAAGTCAACAGCAACGTCGAATACTTCGCCGTTTACAACACGTACAAGCTTGTCCTGCGGATAGTTCAGCTGGAAGTGAAGTCCGCGGAGAACACCGTATCTTGAGCTGGACTGGTTGTCCTGTACGAATTCAACGTCAATTCCAGCTTCCTTGAAATCATTATAATTGTAGGTTTCCATAAAATATCCTCTGGAATCACCGAATACAGTTGGTTCAATTACCTTTAATCCTTCGATATCGTCACAGTTTGTTACTTTAATTTTTCCCATTTTCTTTTCTCCTTATTTCATCTGGTAAAAAAATTATCAATTCACCCCTATTGCATTACCCAGTTATTATACAGTTTTCCCCCTCAAATTTCAACGTTATTCTCCAAAACACCGAAAAGGTGCCCTAAATTCATCAAAACTGATAAAATTAAGACACCTTTCTGTGCTTGTTTTATGTGAGTTATCAAGGACAAAATTCCTCGTCCCTGACTGTCTTTGTCTTATGCAGCCGGATCTGTGGGATCATAATATCCGCCGTTCTTCCATCTGGCAGGTACAATTGCCTTGCGTCCAAGAGGTCCCTTGAATGATTCGTTGGAATTATAGGTACCGTCAAAGATATAAATAGTAGAACCGCTGCTGTTATAGTATACCCACTTGGCATCGCCTACACAGGTACGGATACATCCGTGAGAAGCTGGGCTTCCAAGTTTATTGTAAGCACTTACCGGAAGGTTATAGCTGTTCGCATAGCTGCATGCAACGGAATGAACGAAAATACCTCCCTGTCCTGCTCCGTTTACATGGGTTCCATACTGTCCCCAGGATGGCCCCATAAGCGCCTGCCATCTGCTGTAAGGAGTCAGCGTATATTTGCCCTTCGGGGTAGGTGTCCATGGATTACCTACGGAAACACGGATCGTCTTGACTGGAATGGTACGTGCAGAATCCGCATATACAGTCATAACGCCATTTACACGGTCAACCTCAAAGGTATAAGGCCCTTTGTAAATGTCGGTGAGATCGTTGATTCTGTAGCCATTCTTATCAAAGTAATATTTCTTGCCGTTGATCCATTTGGATTCGTTTGTCACATAGCCCTTTTTGTCCGGATTAATGTAGCGAACCAGGTTCTGTGAGTCATTTACGATTACCCAGCCAGTTGTATATTTACCGGTGGAATCCACATAGCCATATCTGCTTCCCCGCTTTACAAACTCATTGGTAACCAGATTATAGCTTCTGAAGCAATACCAGTTTCCATTCACCTGCCGCCAGCCGTTTCGAAGTAATGCTCCATCGGCATCTGCATAGTAGGTCTTATTCTGGTAGCTAAACATCTTATTCTTAACCAGCTGACCATTTCTGGTAGTTGGAGTTGATGGCTGGAAGAAGTATTTCTTTCCATTTACATTAACAAAACCAGTCGCAAAAGTTCCGTTTATTCTGAAATAACCGCCTTTTCCCCAAATGTCTGACCAGTGATTTCCGTTTGCATTAAACCAAAACCAGCCATAAAATCTTCCATTTGATAAGGTTACTGACTGCCAGCCAGTCTTTTTCACAATATTTCCTGCTGTAGAGCCGAAATAATATAAGCGGTTTCCAGCTCCCGGACAACGGTGCCAGCAATTCTTCCAATTAGCAACAGAACCGTCATCTGTTACATAATATTGTGTATTATTGTATGTAATGATTCTTCGTTTGTAGATGATTCCTGATTTCGTTGTTATATAATATTTACGATTGGACGCTTTCACCATCTGGCTCTTAATCAAATATCCGTCTTTATCGATCAGATACGTATATTTCGGATTTTTGCGTCCACTTAAACCAGTCGGTACAATTCCATGCTGCCGAAGCTGACCAATTTTGGAACTGCCCTTTCTGGCCGGCTCATAATATCTCCACTGCTCTCCTGCTGAAGTCTTAAACATTTTCCAGCAGTCATGAAACATCTTGCCTGGGATTTCCTGGTCATTTGCTGCCGGCTCAAAATAATACTGTGCAGAAACGCCATTGACAGTTAATGTAACATCCCCTGTACGAGGAGTTCCATTCTCATCCAGGCAATAATATTCGCCATTGATCTTGAAATATCCGGTATATGTATTCTGTGCCTCGGCATTCTCATTCAGCTCTGCAACGGTCAAAGCCTTGCCGCTGTTGCCATAGTACTGGAAATTCTTGGTGTCTTTATTCCAAAGCCAGTAGTTCTTCTTCATCTGGCCTACTGTAGTCTTCCAGGGTACCAGTGCTGCGCCCTTGCCTTCGTATTCTTTATATGCGGCGGCAACGCTGCTGTCTGCAGGTGTGAAATAATAATCACCGCTGATCTTGCTGGCACACTCTGTTCCATTCAGAGTTTTCTTGCCAAGTACAAGATATCCGTTCTCATCAAACAGATAATAACCGGTATGATTCGTTCCTGTCTCATTTCTGGTGGTGATTGCAACAATGCCATCGGCAATTGTGTAATAATCATCCTTCAGGCTGGTCACTTCTGCAGTGCCTGCTGCGTCAGTACCCTCAGTGCCTGCTGCAGCATCTGCAGGTTCAGCATTCTGCGCTTCACCATTGTCCTGCACAGCTGCTGCATCCTGTGCTTCGCCGTTGTCCTGCACTGCAGCTGCATCCTGTGCCTCGCTGTTATCAGAAAACTCGGCCACACTCTGCTCATCTGCGGAACCAGCCTCTGCTGAAACATCAGAAGACTGCACATCAGCGATCTGTACAGCTACCGCCTTTGCAGCTTTCTTTTTATGGAGCCTGAATCTGCCGTCTGATGTCTGCTCCCATTCCTTCCACTCAAAAATGGTGCTGGATGCACTGGCCTGAACCTCCGCAATCTCTTCCGGCGTATCCTGTGCCTCAGAAGGATCCGTCACATCATTATTTTCAAATCCCTGCACATCCTGTACAGGATTCTCTGCACTGATTCCTTCTCCGTTCTCCGTGTTTCCAGAGGTAAAACCATCGGTAACGCTTTCACCAGCACTGACATTCTCCTGCGGGGTCTGCACGGTATCAGATGTCTCCTGCTGTGATCCATCAACTGATGGAGTTTCCGGCTCAGATACTGCTGGCTGTTCTGCCTCCACTGCATCTGGCTGCTGTGCTTCCTCAGTCTGCTCTGAAGTAAAACCGGATGTAAAGCCGCCATCCAAAGCAGCGGCAGGAACCTCCAGTCCCATAGAAACACTGAGCAAAATTCCTAAAATTGCTGCGACTGCTCTCTTTTTCATTTTTCTTCCTCCCAGATGTAAAACTTATTCACCAAGTCCCTTATTTATAACCATTACCAGGTTGCGCAATGCCTCTGTTTCATCAGCTCCTTCACAAAATATTGTAATCTCATCACCGCATTTCACACATGCGCCCAGGACGCTCAGAACGCTCTTGGCGTTCGCAGTTCCTCCTGCATATTCAAATGTTATCAGAGATTTATATTTCATTGCCTCTTTACAGAGAATCCCGGCCGGCCGCAGATGAAGTCCGGATGGATTATTGATCTGTACCTTTTCACTTACCATAATAACATCACTCCCTTAACCATTATTCGAATCCGCATTTGTAATTTCTGATATGGTTACATCCGCCACTACATCATCCAGAAGTTCAAATCCTTCCGGCAGCTTCACAGTTACCGGAATCTGATAGCTTCCAACACTCATGTCTGATAAGTCTACAGATGCTTCCACTTTCTCAATATCAAATTCGTCAAGGTCACCGTCCGTAGCCTTTACACGGATTTCAATCTTGTCGGTTCCAAAAGTTACCAGAAGGTTATCGTCCAGATTATTTACCTTGACCTGGTTGGACGGCAGTCCATAGGAATGGCTGTCCAGGGGCAGAATGCTCACTTTAACCCAAACATCCTCGCTGGTGCCGCTTGTAAGCTTCACATCGTCAGGAAGCGCATCCTTAAGGC
>CAVJRB010000198.1:0-2533 GCA_963651655.1 bacterium
TGATAGCGAGACTCCTGCAGCATAAGCAATTATAAATGAAAGAAATTTAAAGACAGCCCCGAAACAGATTCATATTCTGTTTCGGGGCTGATTATATTAGGGCCTGAAGAATCAGAACTAGAGCATGTTTGAAAAAGGCTTTCTGCAAAATCTCCCACAAAGTGGGGCGTGCAGATTGCGGGAATGATTTTTCAAACAGGCTCTAGAGCCTGGGACCGGAAATCGAATCTTGGACATATTTTGGACATACCCATCAAATGTTACAAAAATATTACAAGAACGGTGTTCCCACAAATCCCGCAAACCCTTATAAATACACAGAGAAATACCCGGTAGGGGAGCTACCGGGCATTTCGAGGGGAGTATAAATAATTAAATAAGGGGTTATGTAAAAAAAATTTTTGAAGGGTAAATTCTTTTTACAAGAGCAATTATAATATAAACTGGAAAAAAAAGCAATATCATTTTGATGAATATTCTTGTTGGTTTTGGGGAGAATACACAAAGTAATCCGATAACATTCAACAGGAGGAATACACAAATGGCTAAAAATTACGAATCTGAAAACAAGAACAGCAAGAATTCAACAAACAGAGCTTACGAAAGTGAGACAAATTCTCAGGACTGCAAAAACACTTACACAAAAAACAGCAGCAAAAATAAGAACCGCAATTCTTACGAGTCTGAGGAAGACACCACTTCCAAATACTAAAAGAATCTGCTGGCTGTAAAAAGCAGCACAAATAAAAGGGAAAAGGCAGAAGCATACTGCCTGAAAAACAAAAGCTTGGTGAAGCCCAAAGGGGCGGATCAGAAGAAAGGCACAGGACATTGGGGATTCTGTGTCTTTTTTCTGCATAATTTATCAGCCTCCATAGGAAAGCGGAAAATTTGTTCCCAACCAGAAAAATCCGCATATACTGGTTAAAAAGGGGATCTGTCATGTTTCCCGTTGAGCCGATTTCAGCCAAAATGCTGGATTACTATGTTGGGCGAAGAGATGCCTTTCTCATAGATTTAAGGAGCAGGGAAGAATACCGCACCGGACATATGAAAGGTGCCGTAAATCTGCCCTACGAGGAATTCGAGGAAATGTCAGAATACGATTTTCCCAGGGGAAAGATTCTGGTGCTGTACTGCGACCGGGGAGGGGCAAGCCTTCTGGCGGCAAGAGTGCTGGCAAGAAATGGCTATGAGACCCGAACTGTGATCGGCGGCATGAACGCATACAGAGGAAGAAATCTGGTCTGTGATATAAAGTATGAGGATTCTATGTGATGTGCGTATTCTCTTGTAATTTTTCTTCCGGCATGATAAGGTAAAGAGGAAAAAATGTTTCCTGCATTGGATATGTGAAAAGCCAGGAACATTTTACAGTTTAAAAACAGAGGAGAAATGAAATCTATGAAATATATGTTTGCATCAGACATCCATGGCTCTGCATACTACTGCAGGAAAATGCTGGATGCTTTCGAAAAAGAAGGGGCAGAGCGCCTGGTTCTGCTGGGCGATCTGCTTTATCACGGCCCCCGCAACGATCTTCCGAAGGAATATGCTCCCAAGCAGGTGATCCCAATGCTCAATGCCATGAAGGACAAGATCTACGCGGTAAGAGGCAACTGTGAGGCAGAAGTGGACCAGATGGTTCTGGATTTCCCGGTAATGGCAGATTACTGCATCCTTGCCATTGATGGAAAGACATTTTATGCTACTCACGGACATGTTTATAACCAGAACAACCTGCCGCCTTTATGCCAGGGAGACATTCTGATCCACGGACATACCCACGTACTGAAGGCCGAGCAGATGGACGGCTACATTCTCCTGAATCCAGGCTCCGTCTCCATTCCAAAGGAAGGAAATCCGCCTACATATGCAGTGCTTGAGGATGGTATTTTTTCCATTAAGGATTTCCAGGGAAACATTGTGAAAAGCATTGCACTTTAAGAAGGGAAAATACGGTAAATGAGTACGGAAAAATTTGAACTGATCGCACCCTGCCATTTTGGCCTGGAAGCGGTTTTGAAACGGGAAATACTGGATCTTGGCTATGAGATCAGCAAGGTAGAGGACGGCAAGGTTACCTTCCTGGCAGATGCCCAGGGAATTGCAGATGCCAATGTTTTCCTGCGCACCACAGAGAGAATCCTCCTGAAGGTCGCAGAGGTGAAGGCAGAGACCTTTGATGAGCTGTTTGAGGCAACCAAGGCTCTTCCATGGGAGCGCTACATTCCACAGGACGGCAAGTTCTGGGTGGCCAAGGCCAATTCTGTAAAGAGCAAGCTGTTCAGCCCCTCTGACATCCAGTCCATTATGAAAAAAGCCATTGTAGAGCGTCTCAAGGGCGTTTATAACGTATCCTGGTTCCCGGAGGACGGGGCAAGCTTCCCCATCCGCGTGGCATTTATGAAGGATGTGGCAACCATCGGCATTGATACTTCAGGCGTTTCCCTTCACAAGAGAGGCTACCGCCAGATGACCGTTAAGGCGCCGATCACCGAGACGCTTGCCAGCGCTCTGATCATGCTTACCC
>CAVJRB010000199.1:0-30305 GCA_963651655.1 bacterium
ACTTAACTGATGTTAAATTGTGGAGTGCGCATTTCTCACAGCGCATGAGTTATTATACTTAAAATATTTCACCTTGTCAACGGTTTTTTCTAATTTTATTTTATTTTTTATTATCTCCGCCATTTTTCCCGCTTTTTCAGCAAAATTCCTTAGAAATCCCTGGCATTTTCCCGGATTGTTTCCTCAATTCTTCTTTTTACTTCAGCTGCAATCTCGGTGGATTTCATATCTTTATACTCTTCATACTCCATAGGCTTCAGGAAATGAATCTGTACATCCAGCATTTTGGCAGATCCAGTATCAAATGCTTTGTAGGAATCGATCAGTGCTACCGGAACGATCGGGCACTTTGCCTTCATAGCTGCTTTGAAGCTTCCGCCTTTGAATTCCTGGGGGTGGTTTCCGTTTTTGCTTCTGGTTCCCTCTGCAAATATCAGATAGTTTCTTCCTGCTTTTACTTCTTTTGTAACATTGATAATAACCTGCATGGACTGTTTGATGTCTTCCCTGTCAATCAGGAAAGCTTTCATACATGCAAATACCTGTTTCAGGAACGGAACATTTCCGACCTCTTTCTTGGCAACTACTGAAAAAGGTACCGGGCATACTTCCATAATTGCAAGCACATCATATAGTCCCTGATGATTGGGATAAAATATAAATCCATTTTCCGAAGGTATATTTTCCACACCATGAGCATCAATATGCAGATTACCGCCCCGGTTAGCTGCGTGATCGATTTTTTTCAGCATTGCATAGCGCTGTTCTTCTGTATAGCGGTCCACATGCGCAGCGTACCAGTTTAACATAACCCAGTAATATGGCACAAACAATATGTTTTTCAAAACCATTACTATAATTCTTTTCATTTCATCAGTCCCTTTCTGAAATTAAATATGAGAAAAGGCTGCTGCAAGATCCTAATGTCCTGCAGCAGCCTCCCCTTACTCTGCGTTTAGCTTATTTGCAATTTTCTCTTCATAGCCCGGGTTCTTTTTCACAAATACATTATATGCCTTCGTATAGCTTTTGTAAGCATCTGCTGTCATAAACTTGGCATATTCTTCCGCAGCCTGTGTTCTTAATTCATCTGTGATCTCAGATGGCTGCATAACATAATATTTGCTGCCATCTTTCTCCACCATATAGGTGCCCACGCATGGATATTCCTGATCATTTTCCAGAACCAGATTATAAAAAATATAAACGTAAGTATACTTGTCATTCTCAGAAAGCTTATCGCACTCTTCCACCTTCACCTTGGTTGGATTATGTGCGGCAAAATACTTAAGCGTAGCGTCAATCTCCGTCTGAAGGAGCTCATTGGCATCATCTCCGCCCGAGTAGCACTTTTTCACTTTCTTTTCACTGCCGTTTACATATTCCTTTATTAGGGATTCCACAACTCCCTCAGGTGATTTCTGGTTCACCTCGCATCCGGACATTGCCATGGCAAGTACCATAACAATGCCCAGAATGATTATTCTAGTTTTCTTTTTCATTTCTTCTGGAATTCCTTTTATTCTTCATCTGTATCCTGTGAGTCCTCATCTTCAGAAATTTCATCTGTTTCTTCTATTTCTTCAACTGGCTCCTCACTGCTGCCGCTGTTTGCATTTTCCTCAACTTTTTCGCGGACTTTGGCAAGGCTTGCCACAGTTACACCCTCGTCAAGGTTGATCAGCTTCACACCAGATGTAATTCTTCCAAGAATAGAAATTCCGGCACAGGTAATACGAATGATAATTCCCTCAGTGGTAATCATCATAATCTCGTTCTCTTCATTAACAGCCTTGGCACCGATAACATTTCCTGTCTTTTCGGTAATCTTGTAGCATTTTACACCCTTACCGCCACGGTTCTGGCAGGTAAACTCACTCATGGCTGTGCGTTTGCCCATACCATTTTCAGATACTACAAGAAGGTAATCGCCCTGGGAATTCAGCTGCATTGCCACAACCTCATCTCCTGGATCCAGATTCATACCGCGAACACCCATGGAACTTCTTCCGGTACTTCTTACATCTGTTTCTTTAAACCGGATACACATGCCATCCTTGGTAACCAGCATAATATCCTTGTTGTTATCCGTTGCCTTTACTTCAATCAGCTCGTCATCATCTCGAAGGGTGATTGCCACAAGTCCGGTCTTACGCACATTTGCATACTCTTCCATCGGAGTTTTCTTCACAAGACCATTCTTGGTTGCCATAACCAGATAACGTCCTTCCTCGAAATTCCGCATAGGAATTACCGCTGTAATACGTTCTCCCGGCATAAGCTGCAAAAGGTTCACGATTGCCGTACCTCTTGCCGTTCTTCCTGCTTCCGGAATCTCATATGCTTTCAGACGGTATACTCGTCCTGTATTGGTAAAGAACATCAGATAGTGATGTGTGGTGGTCATCAGAAGCTCTTCGATATAGTCATCCTCGATGGTCTGCATTCCCTTGATTCCGCGTCCGCCACGGTTCTGGCTGCGGAAATTATCTACTGTCATCCTCTTAATATAGCCAAGCTTGGTCATCGTAATGACAGTATTTTCCCTTGGAATCAGATCCTCTGTGGAAAGATCGTATACATCATATCCAATAGCAGTTCTTCTCTCATCGCCATATTTGTCAGCAATTGCAAGAATCTCTTCTCTTACAACGCGGAGAAGGAGATTTCTGTCTGCAAGAATTGCCAGGAATTTGCGGATTTTCTCCTCTAACTCTGCATATTCTGCTTCCAGCTTCTCTCTTTCCAAACCTGTCAGAGCTCTCAGTCGCATATCAACGATTGCCTGAGCCTGTACATCTGTAAGTTCAAATCGGTCCATTAATTCCTGCTTGGCGATCTGAACATTACGTGCAGCACGAATGATCCGGATAACCTCGTCAATGTTATCCAGTGCTTTTAACAGACCCTCTAAAATATGTGCACGCTCCTGCGCCTTATTCAGGTCGTATTTGGTTCTTCTGGTTACAACATCCTCCTGATGGGCAAGATAATGCTCCAGAAGCTCTTTCAGATTCAGCACCTTTGGTACCAGACTGTCACCCTGAGGAACCACGCAAAGCATGATTACGCCAAAGGTATCCTGCAGCTGGGTATGCTTGTACAGCTGATTCAGCACAACGTTTGCGTTGGCATCCTTACGAAGATCAATGCAGATCCGCATGCCCTCACGGCTGGAATGGTCGTTCAGGTCTGTAATTCCGTCAATCTTCTTATCGCGGACAAGTTCTGCGATTTTCTCGATCAAACGTGCCTTATTTACCAGATAAGGAAGCTCTGTAACGATAATACGGGACTTGCCGTTTGGCAGGGTCTCGATGTTGGAGACTGCACGAACACGGATCTTGCCGCGTCCGGTACGGTATGCTTCCTCGATTCCTCTTCTTCCAAGAATGGTGGCTCCTGTAGGGAAATCCGGACCTTTTACAACGTCAAGAAACTCCTCCATGGTAGTTTCTCTCTGCTCTTCAATGGTGTTATCAATAATTTTTACCACAGCATTAATAACCTCACGAAGGTTGTGAGGCGGAATGTTGGTGGCCATACCAACCGCAATACCTGTGGTTCCATTTACCAGAAGGTTGGGGAAACGGGATGGAAGAACCTTTGGCTCTCTCTCTGTCTCGTCAAAGTTCGGCTGGAAATCAACGGTGTCTTTGTTAATGTCTGCAAGCATCTCCATGGAAATCTTGCTGAGACGTGCCTCTGTATATCGCATAGCAGCGGCGCCGTCACCATCCACAGATCCAAAGTTTCCGTGTCCGTCAACCAACGGATAGCGGAAAGACCAGTCCTGTGCCATATTTACAAGTGCTCCGTAGATAGAGCTATCACCATGAGGATGATATTTACCCATGGTATCACCAACGATACGGGCACACTTACGATGGGGCTTGTCCGGACCGTTGTTCAATTCAATCATAGAGTACAGCACTCTACGCTGTACCGGCTTCAAACCATCTCTTACATCTGGAAGTGCTCGTGAAGCGATAACGCTCATGGCATATTCGATGTAGGATTCTTTCATGGTTTTCTCCAGATCCACCTCATGGACCTGGTCAAAAATCTTGTCATCCATATTGTTTTATCTCTCCTAGATATCCAGATTCTTTACAAAACGCGCATTTTCTTCGATAAACTCACGTCTCGGCTCTACCTTGTCACCCATCAGTGTGGTAAACACAAGGTCAATTTCAGAGGTTGCTGCCTCATCCATTGTTACGCGAAGAAGAATACGTTTCTCCGGATCCATAGTGGTTTCCCAAAGCTGCTCGGCATCCATCTCTCCCAGACCTTTGTAACGCTGGATCTTGTTGTTGGAATCTCGTCCGATTTCTGTCAGAATGGCATTCAGCTCATCGTCATCATAAGCATACCAGACTTTTTTGTTTTTCTCGATCTTGTAAAGAGGCGGCTGTGCCAGATATACATAGCCCTGCTTGATCAGTTCCGGCATAAATCTGTACAGGAATGTAAGAAGCAGTGTGGCAATGTGGGCACCGTCAACATCGGCATCTGTCATAATAATAATCTTGTGGTATCTCAGCTTGGAAATATCGAAGTCCTCATGGATTCCGGTTCCAAAAGCAGTGATCATTGCCTTGATCTCTTTGTTTGCATAAATCTTGTCAAGACGGGCTTTCTCAACGTTCAGGATCTTACCGCGAAGAGGCAGGATCGCCTGTGTAGCACGGTTACGTGCAGTCTTCGCAGAACCGCCCGCGGAATCTCCCTCTACGATGTAGATCTCGCAGTTCTCAGGGTTCTTGTCGGAACAGTCCGCAAGCTTTCCTGGAAGGGACATGCTGTCAAGGGCTGATTTTCTTCTGGTCAGGTCACGGGCCTTACGTGCAGCTTCCCTTGCTCTTTGTGCAAGTACGGACTTCTCTACAGTCGCCTTGGCTACTGTAGGGTTCTGCTCCAGGAAAATCTCCAGCTGCTTGCTTACAACGCTGTCTACAGCGCCTCTGGCCTCGCTGTTGCCCAGTTTCTGCTTGGTCTGGCCTTCGAACTGGGGATTGCCGATCTTGACGCTGACAATGGCTGTCAGGCCCTCTCGGATATCATCACCGGAAAGGTTCGGCTCGCTGTCCTTCAGAAGCTTGTTCTTTCTTGCATAGTCATTAAAGGTATTGGTAATGGCATTTCTGAAACCTGTGATATGAGTACCGCCCTCAGGGGTATTAATGTTGTTTACAAATCCGTAGGTATTCTCTGTGTAGGAATCATTGTGCTGCATGGCAACTTCTACGGCTACGCCATCCTTCTCGCCCTCACAGTAAATGATCTCCGGATACAGAGCTTCCTTGCTTCTGTTCAGATAAGTTACGAATTCCCGGATACCGCCCTCGTAGTGGAAAATTTTCTCCCGCTCCATGCCTTCACGCTTATCCTCAAGTATGATCTTCAGGCCCTTGGTAAGGAACGCCATCTCACGCAGACGCTGCTTGAGAATGTCATAATCGTATACGGTCTCCTCAAAAATCTGCTTGTCCGGAAGGAAAGTAACTGTGGTTCCTGTAGCATCCCCGCACTCTCCCACTTCCCTCAGCGGATACATTGTCTTGCCGCGCTCGTAACGCTGCTCATATCTCTTTCCATCTCTGCAGATTGAAACTTCCAGCCACTCAGCCAATGCATTAACGACGGATGCTCCCACACCGTGAAGACCGCCGGATACCTTGTATCCTCCACCGCCGAATTTGCCGCCGGCATGAAGAATGGTAAACACTACCTCGACAGCCGGGATGCCAGCTTTATGATTAATTCCAACCGGAATTCCTCGTCCGTTATCTACAACTGTGATGGAGTTATCAGGATTGATTGCTACATTGATTTCTGTACAGTAACCAGCCAGTGCCTCATCTACGGCATTGTCCACGATTTCATATACAAGGTGGTGAAGACCGCGGCTGGATGTACTTCCAATGTACATACCCGGTCTCTTACGTACGGCTTCCAGGCCCTCCAGAATCTGGATTTGGTCCGCTCCGTATTCCGTATTTGTTTCGCCCATGATATTCCTCCTGTTATCATCTATTCAAAAGCCACAGGAATTTATGGCATTCTTCTGCTGCCAGATTTCATTCCTGTTTTTGTGCATAATAATACTAATTTATTATATCACAAAATCCCCATTTTTGCCAGTTAAAAGCCGTTTCCGCATGTAAAAAAAAGGGCGTATTTTCAACGAATATCCGTCAAAAATACGCCTTTTTTACATATGTCCCATAGTTTTTCTATTTTATTTCCAGCAAAGCCTGATAAATCTCTCTTTTGGTCACGCCGCGGTCTTTGGCAACCAGTTTCATTGCCTCCTTGCGGGCAATTCCCTGCTTCTCATAAACTTCCATATGCTGGGAAATGGACATCTCTTCCCATGCTGCTTTTTCCTCTTCCCGAATCTCCTCCCGGCTTTTTCCCTGGATTACAAGAACACATTCGCCAAGGGGCTTCTGGTCCTGATAATAGTCCAGCAGATCCTTAATAGTACTGCAAAATGCGGTCTCGTGCTTTTTGGTAAGCTCTCGGCAAAGAGTCATCCTGCGGTTGCCCAGAGTCTCATAAAGCTCCTCTAAAGTGCTCACAAGATGATGGGGCGCCTCATAGAGAATGATGGTCCTCGTTTCACTTTTCAGTTCTTCCAGAATTGCCTTGCGCTCCTTCTTGTCAGGCGGTAAAAAGGCCTCAAAAGCAAACCTGCGGGTAGAAAGGCCTGACAGGGTAAGCGCTGTAATGCAGGCAGCAGGACCTGGCAGGGATGTCACTTCAATGCCAGCCTCATAGCACATGGCAACAAGCACTTCTCCCGGGTCTGATATGCCAGGAGTTCCTGCATCCGTTATCAAAGCCACATCCAGGCCAGAGCGCATCTTCTCGATCAGCGTGTACGCTTTCTCCACCTTGTTGTATTCGTGGTAGCTGGTCATGGGTGTCTTTATGTCAAAATGATTCAGCAGTTTGATACTGTTTCTGGTATCCTCTGCTGCAATCAGATCCACTTCCTTCAGTGTTCTGAGAACCCGCAGGGTAATGTCCTCCAGATTTCCTATAGGCGTGGCGCATAAATATAATTTACCGCTCATATCCTGTTCTCCCTTCTGCAATCGGCTCTGTTTCCGATCCGTCATTACAGCATTCTCCTGCTGCCGGATCAGACCATATCATACATTTCCAGGATTTCCTTTGTATAAACTCCCGGCTTCTCATAGACGATCAGCGGTCTTTCCACTGTGATTCTGGAATTTCCGCCCTTAAGTGCCTCAATCAGTACCATGTTCGGTTCCCGGTCTATATATGGGTAAACCAGCTGCATTCGCTTCGGTTCCAGCTTGTACTTCGTCAGCACATTCATAATTTCCGTAAGCCTGAAAGGCCGGTGCACCATATAAAAACGGCCCCTGTCACCCAGAAGCTTAGCGGCCTGGCTTACCACATCCTCAAGGGTGCACAAAATCTCATGTCTGGCAATTGCCTTGGGCATATGGGGATTGGTCAGCCCATGCTGGCCGATCATATAAGGCGGATTGCATGTCACAACATGAAAAGAAGCTGCCCCGAAAATGCCGGCAGCCTCTTTGATATCGCCTTGTCTGATACTGACCCTGTCCTCCAGGTTATTGTATTTCACACTTCTTGCCGCCATTTCGGCACATTCTTCCTGAATCTCCAGACCTGTGAAATGCTCTCCTGGTGTCTTGGATGCAAGGAGCACCGGGATGATCCCGGTTCCGGTTCCCATATCAAGAACCTTCTCCCCTTTCTTCACTCTGGCAAATCCGGATAACAGAACAGCGTCCATACCGAAGCAGAATTTCTGTGGATCCTGGATAATGTAATATCCATTCTGCAGGTCATCCACACGTTCATTCTCCTTCACAAGATCATTAATCATTTAATTTGGAATCTCCCTTTTTGTCTTCAAGATCCTGCAGTTCCTTCATTTCCTGTTCGGAAACCTTTACTTTCTTCTTTCTGGAACGGAATTTCAGTTCCGCTACAGGGAACTCCTGAATCTCTTTCTCATCGCCGATTTCCACAACAACCTTCACCAGCTGGCGAAGTACATTGACGCTTTGTACATTGCCCTGGATTCCATCCGGTGTGGTAACGGTATCACCAATTCCCGGAAGTCTGCGGTTCAGCTCCTCATAAGTCTCCTGCTCATTCTTCAGACAGCACATCAATCTTCCGCAGACCCCTGAAATCTTGGTCTGATTCAGAGAAAGATTCTGTTCCTTGGCCATTCTGATGGATACCGGAGCAAACTCGGAAAGGTAGGTATGACAGCAAAGACATCTGCCGCAGATTCCGATTCCGCCCAGGATCTTGGTCTCATCTCTTACACCGATCTGGCGAAGCTCGATTCTGGTTTTGAAAATAGATGCCAGATCCTTAACCAGCTGACGAAAATCAATTCTGCCGTCTGCTGTAAAATAAAACAGGACCTTGTTATTGTCAAAGGTGTATTCTGCGTCGATCAGCTTCATCTCAAGACCGTGCTCACGGATCTTCTTCTGGCAGATCTTGAACGCATCCTTCTCGCGCTCTCTATTGTATTTCTCTCTCTCATCATCATCCGGAGTCGCTACGCGGAGCACTTCCTTCAGAGGATGTACTACCTGGTCGTCTGCTACCTCCTTAGGTGCAAGCACCACCTTTCCATACTCAACACCGCGGGCAGTCTCAACGATTACGTGATCGCCCGGCTTTACTTTATAGTTCTTCGGATTGAAGTAATAAATCTTACCTACATTCCGAAATCTTACGCCTACTACTTTTGCCATTCTATTTCTCCCTGATTGTAAGGAACAAAAGCTCAAGGGCAAGTTCTGTATTTACATTGGCGCGAAGACGTACCTTAGTCTTCTCCAGTGCATCCAGAATTTTCTCCAGATTCTCATAGGAACGCTGGCTTGCCTGTTCCCTTATATAATTTATTTCCTGTTTGAAAACAAGATTATCTACTTCCCGTGTAGCCTTAAACATCAGTACATCACGGAACCAGAACTGGAAAAGATCCAGGTAATCTCCAATGTTCTGCTTGTCATTGGAAAGCTCCTTAATGGCTTCTGTAAGCTCATAGACCTCCATGTTATCTGCATTCTTCAGAATACGAAGGGCATTCTGGGTCATGTCTGCAAATTCCTGGGAAGTAGCAGCTTTCTTCGCCTTGCCGATGCTTCCATGGGCATAGGACGCATCGATCTCAGCCTGATAATCCGGTATATGAAGATGCTCCATAAGGTATTTCTTCACAAGACCGTCATCTACTACCTTCAGGTCAAGACGTACGCATCTTGAACGGATGGTGGGCAGCAGTGCATCTATATTGCTTGTAAGAAGCATGATCACAGCATATTCCGGCGGCTCCTCGATCGTCTTCAGAAGGGCATTCTGCGCCTGAGGATTCATCATCTCCGCGTCTGCTATGATATAAATCTTATGCGGACTGCAGTAAGGCTTAATATCTACATCATTGATAACCTGTTCCCTGATCTCGTCAATGGTAATGACATTTGGCTTCTCATGGGTCACCATAATGATATCCGGGTGATTCTTGCCAATAGCCTTCTTACAGGAATCGCAGTGTCCGCACGGCTCTGTACCGCCTTCTTCACACTGCAGCGTCATGGCATAAGTTCCTGCCAGCAGCTTCTTTCCAGAACCAGGGTCACCTGTAAAAATATAAGAATGGGACACTTTCTCCGTCTCTATAGCATTCTTCAAATGCCTGATAATTTCTTCATGTCCTATAATGTCGTTAAACCCTAACATTGGAATCACCTCACCCTATCATTTTGGTTACTGTTTATAGTAACTTTTTGTACAAATACAGTCTGACTGTATTCTCGTTCTAATTCTATCATGTACGACAAAATCATGCCATAGTTTTTTGTGAAATAATTCTGAATTTCAGGTTATAAATGTGTGTACAATGTCATAGAAATCTATGCCTGTGTTCTATTTTCTCATCCTCTGATATACTGCGCAATTTCTTCCACGCATTTTTCCAGATCGATATTCTGGAATCTTTTCTTAATCCCGGCAGCAGCAATTTTTTCTTCGGAAAAGTCCTCCTGATCTGCCAGAAATCTTCTGCACATTTCCTCATAGCGGGGTGTCTTCTGGTTTCTCTCCCGGTTCAACGCTCTTGCAAGACGCTCTCCGTCCTCCACTTCAATATAGATCGGGCAAAGTGCCTCTTCCCCATAGTATTCTCTCATTTTCACATAAGATTCCAGAGTACCGATTCCCAGATAATCTGATATTTTCAGCTTCACCTGTCCGTCATCTGCTGTGAAATAAGTCCAGATTCCGTGTACCGTATGATAGGCACGTGCTTCAATTACACAGCCCTTATCCTGAAACGCTTCCAGCTTCTTATCATCCACAAAATAATATTGTTTGCCGTCTTCTTCCTCCGCCCGGATCGGACGGGTTGTATACAGAACCAGTTTTTTCAGTCCAAGCTCCTCATGTGCAGCCAGTCTGGCATAGATATGATCCTTCCCGGATGCACTTTTTCCCATAATGTAAAATATTTTTCCCATAATTATTCAGGCAGGGGATTACACCTCTGCCTGCTCCTTTACTACGCAAATTGATTCTTCATTCTCACCGCAGAGTCCATAAAGATTCAGCCCCTGCTCCCTGTATCTTCTCACATTCCGGACAAAAAGTCCAGTGATCTGCTCTCCTGGCACGATAATAGGAATTCCCGGGGGATAAAGATACACAAACTCCGCGGAAATTTTCCCAATGCTCTCTTCCAGAAGGCAAAGCTGAGCCTGCGCCTCCATGGCCTGGGAAATGGACATCAGCTGTTTCATAGAGCCGCATTTGCAGGTGCAGTCTCCATTTCTGCGCTCATCTGTGCGCGCTTCTCCCTCACAGCTCTGGCAAACATCCGGTTTACTTTCCCTGTATTCCTGTTTTCCTGCGTCTGATTCACTTATTATTTTCTGCGCTTCCTGACGGTCAATTTCTTCTACCGCCCTGCAAAGCCGCGAAAATCCCTCTCTGGTATCGCCAACTGCTGCCAGTGCAAGCACATAGTTCTCCGTAGTCATCTCCACTTCCAGATGGTACTTCTCGCGAAGGATCCGGGAAAGCCCTGGTCCGTTCAAAGTGCTGTGGACTGTTGATAAAATCAGCTTGGATCTGTCATAGGCAAATATTTCCGTTCTGTCCTGCGCATCCTTTTCCCCGGATTTCTCGTCTGGTGCCTGAAACAAACGGATATATTCACAGTTACTTAATTGCTTCCGTGCAGTCTCCAGGTTTTCTGCAAACTCATCAAACATCCGTCCGCTGTCTTTCTCCAGCTTTGCCACACAGGCGTCCAGACTGGACATGAGAATATAAGACGGACTGCTTGTCTCATAAATTCCCAGGAATCTGCGGATCAGCTTCTCACTTACACGGTCGCTGCAGAGATGGAGCACTGCAGTCTGGGTCATAGCAGGCAGTGTCTTGTGAAAGCTCTGAATCACCACATCAGCACCAAGGTCCACTGCCGAAGCCGGGAAATAATCCGAAAACCGGAAATGTGCCCCATGCGCCTCGTCAACAATCAACGGAATCCCATAACTGTGGGCAACATCTGCAATCCTTCGCACATCCGACACCACACCGTCATAAGTAGGTGATGTAATGAGAACCGCTTCGATATCCGGATTTTCTTCCAAGCATCTTTCCACACGGGATACGGAAATGGCACCGTTTATCCCCAAATCTGAATCGGATTGTGGATAAATATACGTGGGCACCAGGTCTCGCAGATAAATTGCATGATAAACTGCCTTATGGCAATTGCGGGCTGTCAAAATCTGACCGCCCTTTTTCACAGATGCAGAAATCGCAGCCAATAATCCTGCCGTGCTTCCATTTACGCTGAAAAAGCTCCGCTTCGTGCCGTATAAACGGGAAAGTGCATTCTGGGCTTCCAGAAGGATGCCCTCACTGTGGTGCAGGTCGTCAAATCCATCTATCTCTGTAATATCCCTCTCAATGGGAAAATCCCCCTCCACGCATGCCTTATTTCTCTTATGTCCAGGCATGTGAAACGGATAAAAATCTGAGTTGCCGTAGTTCTCCAGTTCTTTATACAGTCTTTCCATTTTACCTCTCTGTCTGCCTGTAATTTCAGGACTTTACATTTTAAATCGGTATCCAACTCCCCATATTGTTTCAATGTACTGCGGCTTCGCATTGTTATATTCGATTTTCTCACGGATTTTCTTGATATGGACGGTAACGGTGGCAATGTCCCCCACAGACTCCATATCCCAGATTTCACGGAAAAGCTCTTCCTTGGTAAATACCCGGTTTGGATTCTCTGCCAGGAATGTAAGGAGGTCAAATTCCTTAGTGGTGAAAGTAGTCTCTTCCCCATTCACCCACACACGGCGGGCAGTTTTATCAATCTTAATTCCGCGGATCTCAATCATGTCATTCTTCTGTACCGTGGAACCGATCAGACGGTTATAGCGGTCCATATGTGCCTTCACTCTCGCCACAAGCTCACTTGGGCTAAAAGGCTTGGTCATATAATCATCTGCTCCAAGTCCCAGTCCGCGAATTTTATCAATGTCATCCTTCTTGGCGGAGACCATAATGATCGGAGTATTCTTGGCTTCCCTTACCTGACGGCAGATTTCAAATCCATCCACCTCAGGCAGCATCAGATCCAGAATGATCAGATCAAAATCCTCGTTCAGTGCTTTCTCAAGCCCCAGGTCTCCTCTGTTGGAAATAACCACCTCAAATCCGGAAAGCTCCAGATAATCTTTCTCAAGCTCCGCAATTGCTTCTTCATCTTCTATGATCAGTATTCTGCTCATTTCATTGGTACCTCCTGGTATTTTCTAAGTACAAAATACATAATAGTGCCGATTCCAAGCCGGCTTGTGGCCCAGACCTTGCCGCCGTGATCTTCCAGAATCTTCTTCACAATGGAAAGACCGATTCCGCTTCCGCCCTTGGAAGAATTTCTGGAAACATCCGTGCGGTAAAAACGGTCAAAAATATAAGGCAGATCCTTCGGCCCGATTCCCTTTCCATTGTCTTCGATCTCAATCTGGATGAAATCGCCTACATCCTTAATTCGAATCTGGATAATTCCCTTTGGCTTATCCATGTATTTTATAGCATTGCTGATAATATTATGTATAACTCGCCGGATCTGTTCTCCATCAGCGATTACCATAACGTCCTTTTCCACATAATTGGCATATACCAGTTCGATTCCCCGGGTTTCCAGCTCCAGTCCTACTTCTTCTGCACAGTCTGCAAAATAATCCTCTACATTCAGCTTGCTGAAGGTATAGGGGATGCGGTTAGTATCAATTTTAGAATAAAAGGTCAGTTCATTGATCAGGTGGTCCATCTCGTTGGTCTTATTATAGATGGTGCGCACATAACGGTCCATTTTCTCCGGTGTGTCTGCAACTCCGTCCATGATTCCCTCTATATAGCCTTTTACCGCTGTGATGGGGGTCTTCAAATCATGGGAAATATTACTGATCAGTTCTTTATTCTCTTTTTCAATGAGATTTTTCTCTTCTGTGGATTCCTTCAGACGGCGGCGCATCTCCTCAAAATCCTGGCATAGCTCCGAAAATTCATCATTTCCTTCCACATCCAGGACGAAGTCAAGATTTCCCTCTTTGATATTCTGCGTCGCTTTTTTTAGTTTCACCAGCGGTACGGCAATGCTTCGATACACCCACAGACCAACCACAAGTGCAACAGAGATCAGAATAATAAATGCACTGATAAAAAGGTCCTTGGCCATCACATGCACCCTGCCCTGGCTGTCTGCTGAATCTGTTATGGAAATATCATAGACTGTGCCGTCACTTTCTGTCTGAACCTGCGTTTTCTGTGACTGGCTGAAGCCATATAGGGTAGCAGCGAATAAAAGCAGCGGCATCAGAATAATCATGGTGAATCCCAGAATAATTCTTGTTTTCAGCTTCATAGCAGCTTTCTCCTCTTTTTGTCTGTCATAATCTCCGGGCAATTGCCAGCCGACGCCATCATAATATATGAAAGTCAGCTTTTCCCGGCATCATATTAGAATTATAGCATAAAGCTGCATTTCCATCTCTAAATTTTCTATTAAAAAATGGATCGGCGCAAAGCACATTCCGGGCAAGAAAAAAACTGCCCGCAAGAAGGACAGTTTTTATAAAGGGGAATTTCCCTGTAAAGGGCTAACTTGTATATTCAATTACTCAGTGTAAGAATTTCCATTTTCGTCGGTCCAGGTTCCATCGCCATTGTCGGTGTAACCAGTTCCATTCTCATCGCGGTAGTGATATTCGCCATCTGCTTTTTCCGTAACAGTAACCGTCGTGCCGTCAGATGCTGTAATGGTATGCTGTTCCATTTCAATTCCAAAACGATGTGTTTCATCATTCAAAACAGAATAGGTATTTCCGTACTGATCCTTCCACTGGGTATCCTCATCAATGGCAACATAGCCAACGCCGCTGTCATCGCGGTATGCATAATCGCCGTTGGTCTGCTCTTTAATTGCTACTACAGTTCCGTCTTCTGAAGTTAGATATATGGTCCGCAGATTCAGATAAGCTTCGCCGTCCGGGTCATCCTCATCAGCAGTTCCTGCTGTATTCCCGGAATTAGAAGCAGCAGAACCAGCGGATGTGTCCTTTTTCTCAGAACTGCTGCCAAAAGGATCATTTTTTGACGCATATGCAGTTGCCACATACCCAGTCTGACCCAGATAACTAATCTGATACCAGGAAGAACCGTCCTCCCCCATAACAGAGCCTTCACAGGTATAGGAGCTTCCATAATCCCCAAGACCAAGAGAGTCCGCACTGGTAGATGGCTTCTGTCTCACATTCACGCCGTCCTGCGAAGTGATATAAAGCTTAAAGGAAGTCACTTTCTGGGTATTTTCACTGGAATTTTTATCAGTGGAAGATGCTTTGGCGGCAGCAGTTGGGCTTGGCGTATTATTCGTCCTGGACTTCGCCTCAGTCTTCTGCGCTGTGCCGGATTCGCTCTTAGAAGCACTCTGGCTGGATGCTGCAGGTGCTGTGGTCTGACCGCTGGTCTCTCCGCATCCTGCCGCAGTATTTATCATAACTACAGCCATAACAGCTGCCATAATTGTTGTTAATAAATTTTTCCTTTTCATACGCGTTTCCTCCTGTTGTCATTCTACTTCTGTAGAAGATGGTTATATACTACAACTGTAGAAATAAAATGTCAAGAGTTTTTTCTACAAACGTAGAATTTTTTTTACAACAAAAAAGCCTGGAAAAAACTCTCTCAAGTCTCTCCCAGGCTATTATGGATAACAAATTTCTCACTTGCACAGCGCAGCAATAGCTGCAGCCCCTGATAAATTAAGCAAGATATTTTTTCAGATTCTCAACCTTGTCCAGATGCTCCCACGGAAGATCTACATCTGTACGGCCGAAATGTCCGTAAGAAGAAGTCTGTTTGTAGATCGGACGGCGAAGATCAAGCATCTTGATAATTCCAGCCGGACGAAGATCAAAGTTCTCACGGATGATCTCTACCAGTTTGGAATCAGATACTTTGCCAGTTCCAAATGTCTCTACATGAACAGATGTTGGGTGTGCAACACCGATTGCATAGGAAAGCTGGATCTCGCACTTGTCAGCAAGTCCTGCTGCAACAATGTTCTTTGCAACATAACGTGCTGCATAAGCCGCAGAACGGTCAACCTTTGTGCAGTCTTTTCCGGAGAAAGCTCCGCCGCCGTGACGACCTGTTCCACCATAAGTATCAACGATAATCTTACGTCCTGTCAGACCGCTGTCTCCGTTTGGTCCTCCGATTACGAAACGTCCGGTAGGATTGATAAAGTACTTGGTATCCTCATCTACCATATCAGCCGGAATAATCTCATCGAATACATATTTTTTGATGTCTGCATGGATCTGCTCCTGCGTTACATCCGGATCATGCTGGGTAGAGCATACAACTGCATCGATACGGAATGGCTTGCCATTCTCATCATACTCTACAGTTACCTGTGTTTTTCCATCTGGTCTTAAGTATTTCAGAGTGCCGTCTTTACGAACCTTAGTCAGCTGGCGTGCAAGCTTATGTGCCATGTTGATCGCATATGGCATGTACTCTTCTGTCTCATTGGAAGCATAACCAAACTGGATACCCTGGTCGCCAGCTCCGATAGAATCAAGCTCGTCCTCATCCATCTGGTTTTCTTTCTGCTCAAGCGCTTTATCAACACCCATTGCAATATCTGTGGACTGCTTGTCCAGTGCTGTGATAACTGCGCAGGTATCTGCATCAAATCCGAATTTTCCACGGGTGTAACCAATTTCACGGATTGTATCTCTTACGATAGACTGAATATCAATGTTTGCTTTGGAAGTGATTTCTCCCATAACCAGAACAAGACCTGTAGTGGTAGCAGTCTCGCAGGCTACACGGCTCATTGGATCCTGTGCAATCAGCGCATCCAGAATAGCATCGGAAATCGCATCACAGATTTTGTCCGGATGACCTTCAGTTACAGACTCGGATGTAAATAAAATTTTCTCCTTATTTTCCATTTCTTATTTTTTTCCTTTCTTCGTTGGACGGGATTTGCATTTCCCGCAAAAAAAGAACAGCCCGGACAAGCGGACTGTCTTATAAATGACGTTTATATAAACAATCCTCTTATTGTTCGATTACTCGCTCAGGTTGGCACCTTCCTCTTCTTCAAGGGGTTGCCGTGGCTTCATAGATCCTATGTATCTCCACCACTCTGAATAAAAGGCTATTCTTCAGTTTTCCTGTTGCAAGCAATACAATATACTGATTGCTTATAAATGTCAATAGACATTTAAGAGGATTTGACTATTTTGTAACAAATCCCTTATAAATTCCTGTCAACCTACGCGAAGACGGAATTTCTGGATCTCTTTCTCGCTGGAAACGCGCTCGATCTCAGCACCCAGGCTGCGGAGCTTCTCCTCAAAATTCTCATATCCACGCTGAATATAAACAATATCATCCACAATAGTGATTCCCTCTGCAGCAAGGCCTGCGATTACAAGTGCTGCTCCTGCACGAAGATCCGGTGCGCTTACTCTTGCACCGGTTAACTTCGGCACGCCGTCGATAATTGCAGAATTCCCTTCAACCTTAATGCATGCACCCATTCTGGAAAGCTCGTCTGCATATTTGAAACGATTCTCAAAAATACTCTCAGTTACAATGCTGGTGCCTTCTGCAAGTGCCAGTGTCACTGCAATCTGAGGCTGCATATCTGTAGGATATCCCGGATATGGAAGAGTCTTCACATGAGTACGATGAAGTCTGTTCACAGCGCGTACACGTACTGCATCATCAAACTCCTGTACCTCGCATCCAATCTCCTCAAGCTTGGCTGTGGTAGCCTCAAGATGCTTCGGGATCACGTTTCTTACAGTCACGTCTCCACCAGTAGCCGCTGCCGCGACCATAAAAGTTCCAGCCTCGATCTGATCTGGAATAATGGAATATTCGGTACGGTGAAGCTTCTCCACACCTTTGATACGGATCACATCTGTACCTGCACCCTTAATATTGGCACCCATGCTGTTCAGGAAGTTGGCAACGTCTACAACGTGAGGCTCTCTGGCTGCATTCTCAATAATCGTGCGGCCTGGTGCCAGGGATGCTGCCATCATAATGTTAATGGTCGCTCCAACGGAAACCACATCAAGGAAAATATGGCTGCCATGAAGATTGGCTGCCTCTGCAACAATTGCGCCGTGAAGAATATCCACCTTGGCACCAAGGGCTCTGAATCCTTTCAGATGCTGGTCGATTGGGCGGCTTCCAATATTGCATCCGCCTGGAAGTGGAACTTCCGCTCTTTTATATTTGCCAAGCAAAGCACCAAGAAGATAGTATGATGCACGAATCTTCTTAATGTACTCATAATCTACACTTACATCCCCAATGGTAGAACCATTGATCTTAACCGTTGACTTGTCAATTCGGTCAACCTGTGCACCGATTCCTGCAATTGCTTCAAGTAAAACATTGATGTCTCTAACGTCAGGCAGATTCTCGATCAGGATGGTCTCATCCGTCATGATAGCTGCTGATAAAATAGCAAGGGCAGCATTCTTCGCACCTGCTATCTCCACTTCACCTACAAGCGGATTTCCACCTTTAATCACATACTGTTCCATAACACACCTCTATTATTCTTACTCCACGAGCTCCTGGCTCTCCTCTGTCTACAGTTCAAACAGACCACCATAAACAGCAGCCTGCCAAGTTACTTATTCATTTCTTTCTGTAGTGTTTCCAAAAGTGCCTGCAGACTTGCTTCCAAATCTTTCCCCTCTTCATCTACCACAATGTCTGCATACTTCTCGTATAAGGGAACACGCTCTTCATACAGACTCTTAAGAGTCTGCCCTTCCTTCAAAAGTACGCCTCTTTTCTTAAGATTGCCAAGTCTTTTCTCAAGAGACTCCAAGGAAAGTCTGAGATACACTACTTTTCCAATTGATTTCAAATGCTCCATCGCTTCACTGCAGTATACCACGCTTCCTCCGGTAGCAATTACAGTGTCTTCTGTTTCTATAGACGCATTTACGCGGTTCTCGATGGCCTTGAAACCTTCTTCACCTTCTTCATCAATGATCTGATAAAGACGTCTTTTTTCTTCTTTTTGTATTAAAAGATCTGAATCTAAAAATTCATATCCAAGTATTTTCGCAAGAACAACGCCCAGAGTGCTTTTACCTGCACCGGGCATTCCAATTAATGTAATATTATTTATTTTCATTCGATATTCCCTTTAATAATAACACAGAATAAACATTATTGCAATCCCATTAAGAAATTGTTACCTATTTCGGGTTTTTGCGCGTTTTTTCCCCTTCTTTACGCTGTATCCGAAAGTGCCCAGCTTTTTGCCAAGGCCCAGATATTCTCCATGGGAATACACCATCAGTTTGGATTGATTCAGCTGGAATTTGTTGTTTTTATCCATGTAGGCTTCATCCGCATGCACTGCCACAACCTCAGCAAGAAACATGTGATGGGAACCAAGCTTCTCAATCTTCTTAACCTTGCATTCGATATTTACAGGTGACTCTCCGATCATTGGTGCTTTCACATGATCTGCCTTTTCTTTGGTAAGATGAAGCTCCTGGAATTTGTCTACATCTCTGCCGGAGCGCACACCGCAGTAATCGGTAGCGTATGCCAGCTCCTCTGTGGTAAGGTTCAGGACAAATTCCTTCGTCTTGCAGAGCATATCGTAGGAAAATCTGCTGGGACGAACGGAAATGCTTACCATTGGCGGGTTGGTGCACACGGTACCAGCCCATGCCACCGTTATGATATTATCATTGCCCTCTCCGTCTGTAACGCTGACCATCACAGCCGGAAGAGGGTAAAGCATATTGCCTGGTTTCCAGGTCTGTTTTGCCATATTTCTACTCCTCTTTTATGTGAAATAAATGGGCATTAGTTGAAATCATTTGCCATGACCTGAGCAGCCTCCATCATAGCCGGAATCATCTGCTTCTTACGGGAAACTACGCCCTTAAGGTGGAAGCATTCATCCTCAGGCTCCTGCTGGAACGCAATTTTTCCCATCTCCTCACTGCCCTCTCCGTAATAAATCACATCAGAGGACTCATCCATAATATTGGTTAACATAAAGTAAACACGGGAAATTCCATGACGGCCGCACTCGCTTACCATAAACGGTTTCAGGCGGGCTTTGATTTCCTGAAGCTCTTCCTCGTCCATGGAGCTGATCTGGCCAACACCAAATGCCACATTTCCCTCTGCAATAAATTTCTTGTAATCCTGATAGAAAATTTCCTCAGGTGCCTTATCCTTCAGATTGCTTCCTGCCTTGAACATTTCTCTTGCAAACTCTTCGATCTTGATATCTGCAATAAGGGCAAGGGCGCTTGCTGCAATCTTATCCTGCTGTGTACAGGTCGGAGAACGGAACATTAAGGTGTCAGAAATAATAGCAGCGCAAAGAAGTCCCGCGATCTTAGGCGGAATCTCCAGCCTCTGCTCGTCATAAATCCGGTAAAGGATTGTCGCTGTACAGCCTACCGGCTCATTTCTGAAGTTGATAGGCTTCATGGTTTCAAGAGAACCAAGCTTATGATGATCGATGATCTCAAGAATTTCTGCTTTCTCAATATTGTCAACTGCCTGATCCTTCTCGTTGTGATCTACAAGAATGACCTGCTTCTTGTGCATATCCAGGAAATTACGTCTGGAAATGGTTCCCACGCATTTTCCCCTTTTATTGATAACCGGGAAAGCACGGTGACGGTGCTTGATCATAACATCCTGGATATCATCTGTGAAATCCTCCGTACTGAAAGTAACCAGATTGTCTTTTTTCATCACGTAATTTACCGGAATACTCTGGTTGATCATGCGGGCAATCGTGTAAGTGTCATATGGGGATTTAATAATAACGATCTGCCTCTCATGTGCTTTCTGAATTACCTTCTCACTTACCTGGATATTCATTCCCACAATAATGCAGCTTACGTTCATCTCAATTGCTTTTAGCTGATCTTCTTCACGGTTTCCAAGAATGACCATATCGTTTTCTTCGATGTATTTCTTCATCATATCCGGATCTGCGGTTCCGATGAGGATTTTTCCTTTGGTAAAATAACCGTGTCCGTTTCCTTCTACGATCTCACCGTCAAGGGTATCCTTAATCTTGTTGTACTGGGTTCTGGCGTTGGCAAGAAGGTAGCTGTCCTTGGTATCCATGTAAATATCGGCAATATCTCCAATTGTTACGATTCCTTCCAGTTCATCTTCACTATTGCAGATGGGAAGGGTAACAATGCCCTTGTTCTGCATCATATCCCATGCATTTTTCAGGGACATGGTGCGGTCTGCGTCCGGCTTTGGACGAATGTCCATATCCTTTACCTGTGTTCCAATATTTCCCAGGTAGGGCGGCGGCTGCACGCCAAAGCGGTTCAGCACATACTGGGTCTCTTCATTGATCTGGCCTGCACGTCTTGGAATATAGCGCTTGGTCTGGGTGGTTCTGTTCTTGATATCAGCATAAGCAATCGCGGAGCAGATAGAGTCTGTATCCGGATTTTTGTGTCCCATTACAAATACTTTCTGATTCTTCATTCACATTCTTCCTTCTGTTAGTTCAGCTTAATGTTTGCAAATAATGAGCCCAGGGATGTAGTTGCTTCTTCTCCTGACTGTGGAATTTCAATTTCCTCTTCTTCCACTTCTTTTGCCATCATGTCGGTTGCTTCCTTGATGCTCAGGCTTAACTTGCCGTCTTTTACTGCAGTAACTTTTACCTTTACTTTGTCGCCTACAGCAAGTACCTCAGATGGCTTGCGGATTCTCTTCTCACAGATCTGGGAAATATGTACCAGTCCGGATACGCCATTTCCAAGGTCTACAAATGCGCCGTATGGCTGAAGGCTTTCTACTGTTCCTTCTGTTACAAAGCCTGGCTGGATATTGGAAATTTTATTCTTTCTTTCCTCTTCTGCTTTCTCTCTGAGGATCTCCTTGGCGGAAAGAATCAGCTTCTTATCCTCTTTATCTACGTCAATTACCTGAACCTGGATGTGTTTGTTCAGGTATTCGTTGGTATCTTCTACATAGCTTAAGGCAAGCTTAGATGCAGGGATAAAGCCGCGCACACCTTCTACATAGGCAACTGCGCCGCCGTTTACAACGCCTTTTACGACTACGTCAAGAACTTCGCCGGTAGCTTTCATTTCTTTTAATTTATCCCATGCGAGAACATCGGTTGCCTCTACTTTGGATAAAAGGATGTTGCCGTTTCCGTCATCTTTTCTTACTACTGTTGCGGAAACTTCGTCTCCTGGATGTACCTCTTCTTTTACGTTAAATCCAGGTTCTCTGCTGTAATCCTCTACCGGAATGATTCCTTCTGCATAATATTTCAGATCTACAATAATTTCTTTATCATCTACACTCACAACTGTTCCTGTGAGAATGTCGCCTTCTTCAATTTTCTTAAAAGAAGCTTCCAGTTCAGCTTCGTAATCTTTCATTGTCTCTGCCATGACCTATGACTCCTTTCCTAATTGGGAAAATCGCGGGAACCGCAAAACTATGTGCTTTTCCCGACGTGAACCGCGAACTCCGCTGCACTTCGTTTGCGTAGCGCCAAAACTATGTGCTACGCTCATAGTTTTGGCTTCATTATATCACACCACATTTTCCTTGCAAATAAAAAAATCCCCGTATAAAACGAGGAGTGCCCCGACAGTGGCTGCCGGGGCGATTATTATGAAAAAATTTTATGTGTAATGGTGTCATTACAACGTCTTCTGTGTGTGTTCTTTCGAACTGATTATATAGTATCAGATACTTATGAACAAAATATGAACTATTAATGAACTTTTGGTTTATTTGCACAATTTATCTTTTCATTTTCCTCTTTTTTTATAAAAATAACACATTATGTTTCACACTTTAGTTTGGTAAAGCTATACATTTTGCACATTTTCTTATTTTTATTCAAACAATCCTTTTACAAAATCAATTAGTTTTGCCACAAGACCCTTGGCATCATCCTTTGTCACACCCATATCTTTCAGTTTGTTGTACACAGAATTTACATCACTTCTCAGTGCATCCTCATTGATCTGCGCATCCAGAACCTTGCGTACAACAGAAACAAGAGAATCTACCTCGGAATCGGATAAGGTTACACTGAAATGGGCTGCTGCCTGAGTGATGGCACTTCTTACCTGGTCATCTGTAATATTCTGCTGGTCAACAAGATCCTTGGCATACATAATAATATCAACTGCCTTCTGGGGATCGGAAGCAAGAAAATCAATTCCGCTGTCAAGAAGACTCTCTACCACTTCTGTGTCTGTTGATGCCATAACCGGCATTGGTGTGGAACACGCAAGAACTCCTGCAAGAATAAGTGCTGCTGATTTTTTCATTTTTATCATGATAGTTACCTCCTGATTAACGTTTCGTTCACAAATTACCTGAAACTGGTCACAAATGAGCCGATACCTCTTCATATCTGGTATACTTGTCCGGTTTCGTCCCAAAACCATTCAAATATACACACCTCATTCTCTTCCAGATTCCAGCTTATTATACTACATTCCTCTTTTGAATTTGTAAAATGTATCTAAAAACTTCATAATCTTTTTATAACTAATGCTCAAAAAAGGAGCTTTTTTCCAGCGGTTACAAATCTTTTCAATTTCGTTCACTAATTTTTCATAAGATAAACACGATTCTTTCAAACTTTCCCGATATACTAACATCATAAAAATAATAACAGCCAACATTATTTTTATAAAATTTCTTTTTCATATGTCAGTCACTTAGAAGTGATTGACTCTCCTTCCTTTTAAAAAATATATTTGAGACAAAATAAAAATCACCCGTCTAGCCACCGGGTGATTTTTATTTGTAGCGATTTACGCAGTAAATCAGCGGATTCTGAATGTTTGTAGGATTGCGGGAGCAGCCAGGCTGCGTAGCAATCCGCAGATATTAAGAACGGGGCCTCAGCCCCGTTCTTACCTTCCTTCTTATCTTAATTTATGAAACGCATTCGCCAGATCCGCAAACTCCTTCAATGTAAGAGCCTCGCCCCTTACGTTTGCTGGAATTCCGGTCTCAGACATAGCTTTCTCAATCTCTTCTTTGGAAAAATCCAGCTCCTGTGAATTCTTCAGCCCATTAACCAGTGTCTTGCGTCGCTGGTTAAAGGATGCACGAATCAGCCGGAACATCAGCTTCTCATTCTCCACCTGTACCGGCGGCTCCTCGTAGCGAACCAGCTGGATCACTGCACTTCCCACCTTCGGTCTTGGCATAAAGCAGTTCGGCGGAACATTGGCGATAATCTGTGGCTTCGCATAATACTGTACAGCCAGTGACAATGCGCCATAATCCTTCGTTCCCGGTCCAACCTGCATTCTGTCCGCAACTTCCTTCTGCACCATAATGGTGATAGAAGAAATGGGAACATGATTCTCAAAAAGTCCCATGATGATCGGCGTGGTAATGTAGTACGGAAGATTTGCAACCACCTTAATGGGCTTTCCGCCGTTTTTCTCCTGTGCCAGCGCTGCAATATCCACTTTTAGGATATCCTCGTTGATCACAGTCACATTATCCCAGTCCTTAAGCGTGTCATTCTCCAGAATAGGAATCAATGTTTTATCAATCTCCACAGCCACAACTTCCCTGGCAGCCTCCGCCAGATACTGGGTCATAGTTCCAATACCAGGTCCGATTTCCAGGACGAAATCATCCCTGGTAATCTGGGAAGCATCGATAATTTTTTCCAGAACGTGAGTATCGATGAGAAAATTCTGACCAAACCTTTTCTGGAAAGCAAAATTATACTTTTGAAGGACTTCAATGGTATACTTGGGGTTTCCTAAATAAGGTCTGGTCATGTTCATTTCCTCTTTCTTTATTATTTATTTCGCAAAATCTTTCTCATAGAGAACCGTAAATCCATCACGGTCCACTCTCTTTTTCTTGTTGAACTTCAGAAGTCCGCCCTGAGATTTCGCCATTGCAGTGTCAAGCATTTCCTTCACTGCACCGATGTTCATTGGCTGGTCTTCCTTCTGGTTCACGCCGATCAGATTATACAATGCAAGCATTCCCATCTGATCGATCTTAAATCCATTTTCTTTTGTATAAACTCTTGCGAAGTTTACAAGTTCGTCATTGGTAAATACCGGAATGTTGATCATGGACGTGAATTTCTTCGCAAATTTCGGGAATCTGGCAATCAGCTTGCGCATTCCGATCTTCTCATCCTCAATGATCACAGTAAGTCCGTCTGTACGGAACTCCATAGCTTTATCCAGAACTTCCACAGTCTCTGCAGTAAGCTGATTGGCATTCTCAATAACCAGGAAACCGCCGCGAAGCTTGTTCACTACTTTCGCAATCTCCATGTCGTTCAGCTGGTCTGCAAATACATATGCCACTTTGGATGCCGGCAGATTCAGCTCTTTACAGATTGCCGGAATCAGGCTTGCGATCAGTCTGGTCTTACCTGTCTCCTTGCCGCCCATAACAATGACATTTCCAGTCTTGGAGGTCTTGTCAGCTGCTGCCATCTGCACATCGCAAAGTGCACTAATCAGCTGTTCCTTCATTCCCGGAACCTTTACAAAGTATGTAAACAGCTTCTTCTCATCATCTGTAAGAGTTTTCTCCCTCGGAATAATATCTGACGGATTATTTTTCTTCTTCGGCTGGATGGAATCGATGAACTGCTCCAGTTCCTCTTCCTCTGTAAGAGGAGTCTTCTCAGTCTCTTCCTCTTCTGCGTCATCAGCCTCATACTCTGATTCCTCATCGTACTCATCATCGTCAGAATCGTCTTCAACTTCTTTCGCATCCTCTACGGCTGCAATATTCGGAACTTCGTCTTCATCCTGTCCCATGCTTTCCTTAAGCATATTGGCAATGAATTCGTCCTCAGACATAGCTTCATCTGCATTTCTGCGTCCAGCCGGTCCATTCATGAATTCATCCTCTGCTGCCTGAAGATCTTCCTCACTTAAAAATTCCTCTTCTTCAAGCTGTACAACAGGTCTTTTCTTCTTATGGGATTTCTTCGGAACTTCTTTTGCAGCTTCTGCAATTTCCTCGTTCTCTTCCTCTATTTTTGCTTCATCCGGATGCTCGTCCGGAATCTCAATTCCCTGTGCGGATGCAGCAGCAAGGATGGTATCCTCAAGATTGAAATCCTTCAGATCAGCTTCCGGCTTCTCTTCTTCCGCTGCTTCCTCTTTTTCTTCAGAGTCATCGCCAAAAAGATTATTCTGTGCAGGTGCCTTTGGAATTTCCACTTCGTCCGGATTCATATTCTTCATGGATTCCGGGATATTCAGAGTCGGCATTTTCAGAGGTGCTGCCTCTTCAGCTTCTGTTTCTGCTTCAGAAACTTCTTCTATAGCTTCTTCAGGCTCAGGAGTTTCTTCTGTATTCTCAGCTGTCTCAGGCTCTTCCACAATTTCGCCTTCCACAACCTCATCTGCGCTGCTGTCAGTATCTTCCTCAGAATCCTGCTCTGCCTGATTCTCTTCTGCTTCAACCGTTTTCTCTTCTTCTGCTTTCACCTTTCCGGTTTCCGGCTCAAGCTCCGGTACGCTTGCGTACTCCTTCTCAGATGCCGGATCGCGAAGCATTTCTTCCTGAACCTTCTCATCCGCTGCAGAAGAGGTCATGCTGTCCTCTGTCTCTTCCATCTTGCGGCTTCCGAAAATATCACGAAGACCTTTGGAAATCTTATCCTGGAGACTCTCCACTTCATCCAGCTCTTCAGACTTGATCTGAATGCTCTCGATTTCCTGTCCGCCTGATTCAGTCTGAGGCTCAGCTGCCTTTTCTTCTGCCGCTTCCTTGATGCTGTCCACATCCTCAGGCTTCAGAAGCTTGGGCACAAACTGCTGCTCATAACGCTCTTTTTCTTCACCCTTAAGTGCACCCATGCGCTGCTTCAGGTCCATAGCCTTCATAACATAGCTGCCTTCATTAAACCAGAGGATGATCTCATTGCAGAGCTCAAGACATTTCTCTTTGTCTCCATCCTGATAATACAGTTTGGCAAGCTCATAGGACCATTTCTCGGTAAATTCCTTCTCCTTATAGTCCTCCAGAACCTTGATCTGCTCTGCGAGAGGTGCTTTCTTCTCTCTCAAAATCTTGTACTTCAGAATGTACTGGGTATTGTCATTCGGCGCAACCTCTCTATACTCCTCATAGTATTCCACCGCATCGGAAATATCTCCCATTTTCAGTGAAACCTCTACCAGGCGATAAAGAATATTCTTGCCAATAGAAGCTCTGTGATAAGCAAGGAGGAAAATTTCCTTACTGTCCTCATAGCGCTTATTGGCTGCGTAAATCTCACCAACCACACAAAGTGTCCGAACATTTTTTACCCGGCGCCAGTCAATGCTGTCGACTACATTCATAGCGCCTTTATAATCTTTCTGTTCTACTAAATGGTTAATCTCTTCAAGTTTAACCCGAAATTCTTCTTTATCCAAAATTTTCACCAACTTTCCATAGTTACTGCAAGTTTAGCATAACCTATTCTACTTCGCAAGCTTATTTATGCGGCAAATAAACCTGTCCCGCCACAACATGAAAAACTTTATTGATCTGAAACTGATGACTGATAAAATCATCCAGGCCAGTGCATGTGATCATGGTCTGGATATCGTGTATGCTTTCAAGAAGATAATTCTGCCTGCTGCTGTCCAGCTCGGAAAGCACATCATCCAGAAGCAACACCGGTTTATCATGAATGATCTTCTCCACCAGATAAATCTCCGAAAGCTTCAGGGAAAGCGCAGCCGTTCTCTGCTGCCCCTGTGAGCCGTACTTGCGGATATCAATTCCATTTACCGAAACCATCAGGTCATCCCTGTGCGGTCCCGAAGATGTCATTTTCATCCGAAGATCCCGGTCACGGTTCCGCCAGAGACTCTGCTCCAGCTCTTCACTCTCCACACTTGGCTCATAAATTACTTCTATATTCTCAATGCCGCCAGTAAGATTCCGGTGAATTTCCCTGATGATCTCATTCAGCGCTTCCACAAATTCTCTTCTTTTTTCAATAATTTTCCGTCCATAGGTAACCAGCTGCATGTCCCATACATCCAAAGTGGAGCCAAGCTCCGGCTGCCTGTACATGTCCTTCAGAAGCTTATTTCTCTGATTCAGAACGTGGTTGTAGCCTGCAAGATCCGTGAGATACAGCTTATCCAGCTGGCAAAGCTCGGCATCCATAAACCTTCTTCGCTCTCCCGGTCCGTTTTTGATAATGTTCAGATCCTCCGGGGAAAAGAAAACCAGGTTCACCACTCCCAGCAGTTCCCTGGCCTTCTTGATGGGAAGTCCGTTGATTGCCACACCTTTGGCTTTATTTTTCCGCAGATGCATGTCGATCTTGTAGGTCATGGAATCCTTTCCTACCATCATCCGGATATGGGATTCCTCCTGGTCAAACCGGATAATTTCTTTATCTTTGCTTCCTTTGTGGGATTTGCTCGTCCCGCAAAGATAGACAGATTCCAGAATGTTTGTTTTTCCCTGGGCATTGTCCCCGTAGAAAATATTCGTTCCTTTGTCAAAAGAAAGCTCCAGTGACTCATAGTTTCGAAAATTGTTTAATTTTATGGATTCAATATAAGCCATATTACTCGTTTCCTGACAGAACCTTCACATCCTGGCCATTATAGGAAATAACGTCACCGCCGTATACCTTGCGGCCTCTTCTGGTGTCCACCTCTCCGTTTACTTTCACAAGCCCGTCGTTAATCACATATTTGGCTTCAACACCATCTGAAACAAGGTCAGCCAGCTTTAATGCCTGGCCCAGCTTGATAAATTCATCTCTGATTCTGATTTCCAAAAATATACCTCCTGCTGCCCTTTCGGCAGCCTTTGCAGTCTTACCAAAAGCCAGCTTTATCTTGCCTGGTTCTGATTTATGTTAACTGGTAAGATCAGATATGTGTAAGTTTCCTCTTCATCTCTGATAAAGCACGGTGCTTTCGGGTTTACCAGATAAATGTCGATCATTTCATCATCAATAACTTTAAGGGCATCGATCAGGAACTTGGGATTAAATCCAATGAGGATATCTTTTCCCTCTTTCTCAATATCAATATCCTCATTCATGGAACCCATAGCGGAATCAATCTTCAGTTCCATATTGTTGTCTGTAATATGAATAATGATCGGTTTCTTGTCTCCCTCTCTTACAAGAAGTGTGGCACGATCGATACAATCCAGAAATTCCTTTTTGTTTATGGAAAGCTTGGTCTCATAATCACTGGAAAGCATCTGATCAATGCGGAAATACTCTCCTTCAATCAGACGGGAAACTACCATCGTCTGATCAAATTCGAATAAAATATGGTTATTTGTAAAGTAAATACTTACCACATCATCCATTTCTCCGGATAAAATCTTGCTGATCTCGTTCAGAGTCTTGCCAGGAACCACAACTTTGCGGTCAGAATAGTCTTTTTTCAGAGGCATTTTGCGGATCGCAATACGGTGTCCATCCAGGGAAACAATTTTCAGACAATTGTTCTTAATTTCAAACAGCTCACCAGTCATCAATTTGTTGTTATCGTTGACTGCAATTGAGAATATTGTCTGATAAATCATATTCTTTAATGTATATTGAGAGATAGTTAAGGGATCATCTCGCTCAATCATCGGTAAATATGCGAAATCTTCGCCAGATTTTCCTGGAATATTGAATTTTGCTTTCTCACAAGTGATGGTTGCAGTGTATTTATCATCTGTTTTGATGGTAACATCATTGTCTGGAAGTCTGCGGATAATCTCATAAAAGATCTTTGCATTCAGAGCAACCATACCTTTTTCTTGTATAGAACCTTCAACAATTGTTTCGATTCCAAGTTCCATGTCATTGGTTGTAAACTTGATCTGGTTGGCAGTTGCATCAATCAGAATACATTCCAGAATTGGCATTGTTGTTTTGGAGGGTACAGCTTTTAATGAAATGCTGACGCTCTTCAACAGGTTTGTTTTGGAGCAAATGATTTTCATAATGTGTATAACTTCCTTTCTGGAGAAAATGGGTTTTTCATTAAATATACTTAAGAAGATATCCGCAGTATCCGCCGTAGGGGATGTGAATATGTGAAAAACTCCCTTCCGCCCAGTGAATAAAAGGGTTTCGGATATGGATAACTTCGTGTAAAACTATTGGTTTAGGGTGTGAATAACCTGTGTAAAACCATATTCGCAATTTTTACGGCAAAAGTTATTCACATTAATACACATAGTATCAACATCTTATACACATGAAATGTGGAAAAAATGTGTTAAGTTTGTGGATTAATTTTTTTCTTTAATGTATCGATGGTGCTCTGCAGCTGTTCATTGGTCTGGAGCTCCTTTTCGATCTTTTCAACACCGTGCATAACGGTTGTATGGTCACGATTTCCAAGATACTGTCCTACATTTTTCAGCGGGATGGCCAGAATTTCGCGGCAAAGGTACATGGCAACCTGTCTTGGCATAACGATCTTGGAACTTCTCTTATTTCCGCAAAGGTCTGCAGTACTTACATTATAATGTTCTGCTACCATAGATATAATGTAGTCTGCGGTAATCTGTTTGGTTTCATTGGGTGCGATGATATCCTTCAGTGCTTGCTCGGCCAGCTCAAGAGTTACCTCTTTTTTCTCAAGCTTTGCATATGCAACTACTTTATTAAATGCACCTTCCAGCTC
>CAVJRB010000200.1:0-2608 GCA_963651655.1 bacterium
ATTTTTTTCCTCACAGACCATTTTTACAAACAGTCCTTCCCCTTCCACATATCCCATCCATCCGTATACCGGTGGATTTTGCTTGCTGTTCCACATGTACTGATTGATGGAAAAGCGTTCACACTGTTCGATCTGTTCTTTTCGTTCTATTTTTTTCACATGATATTGTAAGCGCATATGCATCCTCTTTTCTGTAAATTTTCCCGATCTGGAAAGTTCCTTTTAGCTGAAACCATTGTAACATTCCTGTTTCCTATATTCAATCACGCTATCCAAAATAAGACGCTGCCGGAAAAAATCTTTCCCTGACAGCGTCTTACTTTTATTCTTATTTAAACAAAGAGAAATTCTCCACTGCTGTATTCACATTTTCCATCACATTGTTTACATTCTCCAGCAGTGTTCCTGTTTCGGAAAGAAGGGCATCCACTTTTTCCAGCTTCTCTTCATAGGAATTTACTTTTTCTTCATAGGATTCCAGTTTCTCTGTGAGCATTCTTTTCTCCTGATAGTTGATCATCAGGCCAGCGCCCTGAAGCAGGATCAGAACCAGCAGGCATCCGATTACTGCACCGTAAAATTTCTTCATTTCTTTTTATCTCCTTTTAACAGCTTTTTCGCCTGTTTCTTTTTCTTCCGCTCAATACAGATTCCGTCTGTCACATACAGGAAGCAGGGAAGTACAAACAGTACGGCGATCATGGAGCAGATGGTTCCTCTTCCAAGGAAATAACCAAGCTGTGACAGCAGTCCGTGAGTGGAAATAATGCCAAGCAAAAATCCAACTACAGTCAGTGTAATTCCGGAAGTCAGAATAGAAACAGTAACATTAGAAACAGTTTCTACAATACTTTCCTTTTGGTCAAGAGTCTGTCGGTTCTCTTTGTAACGTTCTGTAAACAAAATCGCATAATCTACGGTTGCTCCCAGCTGAATGGAGCTGATGATCAGGTACGCAATGTAGAAAATGGACTGACCTGTAACATATGGGATGGACAGGTTGATCCAGATTGCAGTTTCGATGGTCAGTACCAGAATTACAGGAAGTACCACAGACTTCATAGTCAACAGCAGTACAACAAATACTGCTCCGATTGCCAGCAGATTTACCTTCACCATATCTGCAGTAATGGTATCCATCAAATCGTAGGTACTTACGCCCTCGCCAGCCAGATAATATTCATCCGGGTAATACTGCTGCGCAATTCCTCTGATTTTTTCTACTAATGCAAAGGTTTCGTCCCCTTCATAATCCACTGCCACATTCAGTACAATACGGTCATAATTCTCAGACTGAAGCTTTTTCAAAAGGGCCTCCGGGATGGAGCTTGCCGGAACTGCGGGACCTACCATTTCCCGAAGCGCAGTCATGGAATTCACCTGGGGAAGTGCCTTCAGTTCGTCCAGCAGCTTCTGCTCGGTTACCGTATCATCCTTTGGAACCATAAGCACATAATTGTCGCTTTTTCCAAATACCTCTTCGATCTTCGCCGTATCTTTTCCCAGTCTGGTTTCACTTCCGAAAATATGGGAAGAGCCATAATAATAGGAGTTGCTGTTGCTTCCTATGTATGCCGGAATGATCATGCACACAAAAATAATGCCAAGAGGATACATGACTTTGCGGATTACTTTTCCAAGCCCCCTGAAGGACGGCATGAAAGATTTATGTCTGGTTTTGTCCATCCACCTGAAACTGATCAGAACCAGACCAGGCATAAACAGAAATACAGTAAGAAGGCTGATTGCAATACCCTTTGCCAAAGCCAGGCCAAGGTCAGGGCCAATTCTGAAACGCATCATTACAAGCGCCAGAAATCCGATGACAGTAGTCAGTCCGCTGGACATAATAGAGCTTGTGGAAAGAACCAGCGCATTTTTCATAGCCTCTTTTGGTTCTGCTTCCTGCCGGCATTCCTCGAAACGATGGATCAGGAAAACAGAATAGTCCAGGGAAACAGCCAGCTGCAGAATATTTCCTGCCGCGTTTGTAACGAAGGAAATTTCTCCAAAAATCAGGTTGGAACCAGCATTGATCAAAATGGCAACTCCAAGTCCAAGAAGAACCACCAGCGGTTCTACCCAGGAAGTAGTGGTCAGTGTCAGGATCACCAGCAGGAACAGAACTGCGATCACGGAAATCTTCTGAATTTCAGAAACTGTCGAAGTTGTTGCAAGTGCAGTACTTACGGCACTTCCGGTCATGGCATTATCATCACCGATCAGTTCATAGATTTCAGGAACAACCTCGCTTCGTTTTTCTTCCTCGATAGTTACCTGGAACAATGCATACCCATCTTTATAATAGGTTTCCAGTGTTTCTGTGGGATACATGGAAAAAGGAAGATCCATAGGGATTGCGTCATCCAGCCACATAACAGAGATAACGCCATCAATGGATTCTAGCTTATCCTTGTACTCCTGGGCCTCTTTTTTATCTTCTGCTTTTACCATAACCCTGGCATTGGGAATGGCACCGTCAAATTCCTGGTTCATGACATCCAATGCAACTGTCGAGGGGGAGGTTTCCGGCAGATAATCATTCATATCATAATTTACTTTTACCAGTTTCTTGCTGTACCCGCAAAACAATGCGGCTGCCAGAAAC
>CAVJRB010000201.1:0-2268 GCA_963651655.1 bacterium
ATAATAATAAAATACTCCTTTCAGATGTGAGGGAAGGAAATTCGCGGGCCCTTATTTCCCTGTCCGAAAGGAGTATAGCATTCTAATTTTCAGAAAACAATAGGGTTTCCTGTCATTTGACGCACATTTAACATTATGGTCACATGCGCGGTAGGTTCTTTTTTCAGTTCTTTACACTGTTTACGTTGTTTTAACAATTCAACTTCTCAATTGCGCAGGTATGCTCTTTTGTTTTCCTGTCATAATTGATTCCCATCACCCAAAACTTTAGCAATAGATTTTCGTATTTCCTTATTTGTGATGGAAACGGTTTTGTCCGGCCAGTGATAGCTTAAATATCCAAGGTGAACCAGCAGGGTCAGCACATCGTCTTTCCCCTGAAAAGTAGTCATATCATTGGTAAAAGTTCCTGTATTAATTTCCACTTTGTCTCCGGCAAGCATCTTTATAACAGCATCCTTCAGTCCATCATAATTCAGCTGAATATATGATTTGAGTGCCTCATAAGTCTCCGTCTGATTCCAGTAATTGTCAAATACACCGCTAAGCATGGCATCTACTACTGACTTCGGACTGTACATGGCATATGTTTTGCGCGCTCCAGCTTCCACGGTCACCAACTCGTATCCATCATACCAGGCCTGTGTTTCCTCGAAATTCCGGCCATACTGCCTGCACAGTTCCTTTACTTCTGACTCGGTAAAACCAAAAAACTCCGCCATCTCTCTGGGATTTGTCATGGAATATTCGGTAAACATATTTAACGCAGAGTGTGAACCATATTTCTTAATGGGCAAAATCCCGGTCATATAAGCCAGCGCCACATAATCCTGATCTTTCAGCCATGCTCTTAAGAAATCAAGGTATTTTTTCTGCGCTTCCCCATCCTTTTTGTATTCACGGAATAGACAGTCCCACTCATCCAGCAATATTACAAAGGGACGTCTGGTACGGGCAAAAATATCCTTCGTAACCTGTATCAGGTCATTTTCATCCCGAAATTTCATCTGGTTATAACATTCCAGCAGATCAAACAGTATATATCTTTTCAGGCGGTCCAGCATTTCATCCACGCTGTGCACAGCGCTAAAAAACTCCTGCACGTTAATTTTGATCACATCATATTTATTCAAATGTTCTTTATATGTCCCGGATTTGCTAACGGACAGATTTGCAAATAACTCCTCTGTATTTTCTTCTCTCCCATAATACGCAGCCAGCATATTTGCAGCCATAGACTTGCCAAACCTTCTCGGCCTGCTGATGCACACATATCTTTGCTCTGTGCAGATTAGCTCATTGATTTTGGAAATCAAGCCGCTTTTGTCAACGTAAATCTTCGATCTCAAGCTGCTGCGAAAAGCCGTACTCCCCGGATTCAAATAGCTTCCCATCGTCATACTCCTTTTATATAAAAAATGTCTGCCGTTCACATGTATAGTAATATTTTACTACACAGACGATTGGCAGACAAGCTTAAAAAATGTATTGCAAAGCAGCCCTTTGCTATTTATATTTTATATTCTGCACGATGGAAAGAATCTGCTCCTGGGTTACTGCGTTTTCAAAGGAAAGGGAGTAGGAGAAGCCATCTTTGTTCCAGATTGCGAGGTGGATTCCGGACTCGGTGCCTTTTAGCATAACGTTGGTTCCGTTAAGATCTGCTTGTTTTTCGACAGCATATTCGTTGTAATCACCGGAGTTGTCTTCTTCGCCGGAGGACTTGCGGAAGGTGACGGTTTGGTTTTCGCCTGTGTACTGGACTTCTGCCAGTTCCTGCCAGTAGGAAAGGTAATCGGCCTTAGATGGAGTAAATGGAAGCAGGTCTTCTATGTTCTCTATCTCAAAGCCCACCTTTTCTTCCAGCTCCTGTAAGGATGCACATTCCTCGATTCCATTATAGGTCTGGGTTATCATTTCCTGCTCCAGGGACGGTTCTTTTGTGTTTGTTCTGTCCTGGAAATTATAGAGAAGCAGCGTACCTGAAAGGATGGCTATAACTGCTGCGCCTGCAAAGAAAGAAGCCTTGCGAATCCGCCCTGCAAATCTGCGTTTTCTGTATTCTGCAATATTATTTGCCTGAATATTGTCCAGGATCCGTTCCCGCATCTCTTTCGTAACCGAAATTTTATCCATAATCTCATTATATGATCTGCTCAAAATCGTACCTCTCTTTCAGAATTGCCTTTAACCTTTCTCTCCCACGGCGAAGATCCGAACGGACACTGCTTTCTTTTCGAGCCAGGATCCGGGCGATCTGTGCAGTGG
>CAVJRB010000202.1:0-11246 GCA_963651655.1 bacterium
ATCCCGGATCTCGAACATTACATTCACATAGCCGATTCCATTGGTGCAAACATCCTGGTATAAGAACAGGCTGTCATCCACCTTCAGCTCTTCATTGGAAAATCCGTTTACTTCCCTGCGGATATCAGAGCGCTTCAGCATTGGAATGCACGCCAGATCCTCCGGCTTCTCCTCGGACTCCTGGTATGCCACAAGGGCCTTTGTCTTTCTTACCAGTTCCTCAAGCTCTTCTGCAGAAAGGCTGCTTCTGTATTTCTCAAGCTTCTCCTCCAGGGCTTTCTCACGTCTGGCTGCAAGTCCGCGCTTCGGAACCAGAGTAAGGATGGTGCCGTGGGTATTGTCAAGAAGCCACTTCTGAATGATTTCTTCGAAATAGCCCTCATTTACAGCTTCCTTCAGCCTGTCATAAATGGCAAGCAGCTTCATCTGGGCAAATGGATTCTCATCGTCATAGAGCCAGTTTCCCAGAATATCAAGTCCATACATCAGACCCTTTGGATAGGAGCCGAAATCTGCCTCGCGATAGCGGAATTCCATGTAATTGATTCCTGCAAGGATGGCCTTTTTATCCACTCCATTCTTCACAATATCCTCAAGGGATTTGCGGATAATAGATACAAATTCTTCCTTCTGGCTGGTCTTTGCACCTTTTGCAACAATGGAAAAATAGGGCTGCAGCATTCCATCATCAAAAGAGCCGTAAATATCCTTGCCGATCTGTGCATCCAGAAGTGCCTTCTTTAAAGGTGCTCCCGGTGCACTGAGAAGTGCGTAGTCCAGCACGTCAAATGCGACTCCCAGCATACTGTCCATGGCATTTCCCACTACCATATTAAAGGAAAGATAGGTGTTGTCCTCTTCTTCCTCATTCTCAGAAACAGGGTACTCTTCCTCTAAATCTTTCACCTGGGAAAATGGTGCCTGCTCCGGGATGCCAGAATCCACATCAAGGGCATCAAAAGCGGAAAGATATTTCTCATCAATAAAGCGAAGCTTCTCTTCCATATCCATATTTCCGTAGAGGTATAGATAGCTGTTGGAAGGGTGATAATAGGTACGGTGGAAATCAAGGAATTCCTCATAGGAAAGGTCCGGAATATGCTCCGGGTCACCGCCGGATTCCACGCCGTAGGTGTTGTCCGGGAAAAGGCTGGTCTTAATCTGTCTGTCCAGAACCTCGTCCGGGGAAGAGAAAGCACCTTTCATCTCGTTGTAGACAACGCCGTTGTAGGTCAGAGGGCCTTCTGGTTTCTCAAGGTGATAGTTCCATCCCTCCTGGCGGAAGATTTCTTCTTTCTTATAAATATTCGGATAAAAAACAGCATCCAGATACACATGCATCAGGTTCTGGAAATCCTGGTCATTGCAGCTTGCTACCGGGTAGCAGGTCTTGTCCGGGTAAGTCATGGCATTTAAAAAGGTGTTCAGGGAACCCTTTACCAATTCTACAAATGGATCCTTCAGCGGGAACTCACGGGAACCGCAGAGTACGCTGTGCTCCAGAATGTGGGGAACTCCTGTGCTGTTGGCAGGTGGGGTACGGAACGCAATGGAAAATACCTTGTTCTCATCGTCGTTCTCGATCAGGATCAGTCTTGCTCCGGTTTTCTTGTGGCGGAGCAGATAGCCTGTGGAATGGATGTCTGTAAGATTTTCTTGTTTTACAACTTCGTATGCAGGAATGTTTTCTGTTTTCATTTTTTCCTCCGAAAGTCCAGTCTGGTGACAATGCCGCCAGATTGGTTTTATTTTCTATCATATCATATCCAGGCCTGCAAAAACTATGCCCGGACTTTATTCATAAGGTATATTATACCATCTTCGCGCTGATAAGCGCAATATAAATAATTCAAGGGAGCTGCGATCAGCGTTTCCCTCAATATAAATATGGCAGGCTGCACGATGTGATCGGACAGCCCGCCATATAGTTAATTAAATTTCTTTACTGCTCTTTTTCTGCAGAGGTTGTTTCTGACTCAGCTTTTTCTTCTGTCGCTGTTGTCTGAACTTCTGCATCTGCCTCTGCGGCCTTTGTTTCCGGCTCTGCCTTTGCTTCTGCAGCTGTTGCCTCTGGTTTCGTCTCTGCAGTCTTTGTCTCAGGTTCTGCAGTCACCTCGGTATCCTTTGTCTCTGGCTCTGCATCTGGAGCCTTTGTCTCCGGCTCTTCTTTTACTTCTGCATCTTTTGCTTCTGCGTCAGCCTCTTCGCTGTCCGGTTCTGCTTCCGGCTCAGCAGTTTCTTCTGTCACTTCTTCTGCAGTCTTTTCTTCTGTGGCTTCTTCTGTTTCCACTTTTGCTTCTTCTGCTGCGTCCATCTGTACAGCTGGAGTGAGGCCATAGGTTAAGGACAGCTCTACATTGGACATTGCCATTCCGCACACCTTACGTGTTACAGATACTGCCTGGCCGTCTGTGATCTTTCCTTCCATGGTCTGGCCGCTTCCGCCGGACAGAACTGCTTCGCCATTTGGATCTGTTACCGCATATCCATTACTGGTCAGGGTAAAGGTCTCTTCCTCAGTGGTATAAGTACCGGTTTCGGTGTGGGTGTAAGCATTTCCTCTCATGGAGAATCCTGCTACATACTTGTAAGTGCCGTCTTCACCAAATGTTAAGGTATAAGCATAATTTGTAGTGCCCATTGCGGTGGTACTTGTGTAAGTTCCGCCATAGGTTCCGGTCTGGAATTTTGCTGAAGGCTTCTCATCCTCGGACGGTGTTTCCGGTTTCTCATCGGAGCCATTGCCATTCTGTCCGTAGGTTAAGGAAAGGTCTGCATCAGAATGTGCAAATCCGGATACCCGGCGTGTCACGGATACTGCCTGACCGTCTGTGATCTTTCCGGTCATGGTCTGTCCTGCTCCGCCGGAGAAAACTACCTCTCCATTTGGATCTGTTACGCTGAATCCATTGCTGGTCAGGGTAAAGGTTTCTTTGTCTGTAGTATAAGTTCCTGCTTCTTTCTGGACATAAGCAACGTCCTTCATGGAAAAGCTTGTCTGATACTGATAAGTTCCGTCTTCGTTAAAGCTCAGTGTATAAGTGTAATTTGTGGTTCCCATTGCTGTGTTGCTTGTGTAGGTACCGCTATAAGTTCCTGTCTGGAATTTTGCCGGTTCTTCCGGAGCCGGAGTTGTGCTTGGTTCCGGTGCCGGGGTAGCACTTGGCTCTGGTGTTGGGGTTGCGCTTGGTTCCGGTGCCGGAGTAGTACTTGGCTGTGGAGCAGGTGTTGTGCTTGGCTCTGGTGTCGGTGTTGGCTCATCTGCTGCCTGGTTTTTGCCAAGCTTTGCAGTGTAGGAAACGAATGCACCATTGTCATCGGTCTGATTAAAGCTTGCCTTTCCATAGTAAAGCGGAGAGGTAAAGGTAATGCTCTTATCCTTGTAAGTAAAGGTTGCGGCAGCGCCTGTGGTGTAATGCAGTGTATATACTCCATTATCATAAGTAACGGTTCCGTTTCCTTTATCTTCACCAGGCTTGGATGCATTGTAGATGGAGAATGTCATCTTCTGCGCATCAATGTTCAGTACCGGAGACATCATAGCTGCCATTGGAGACCAGCTGATATCTACCTGGTATTCTCCGCCTGCAAGTCCGCCATCGCCTGTTACCGGCTCTTTGTTATCATCTTTATTGTCGTCTTTGTTGTCGTCTTTGTCGCTGTCTGTTGGTTTGTTGTCATCTGTTTTGCTGTCGTCTTTTTTGTCATCCTCTGTATTTCCAGGCTTTGCATCACTTGCGGTTACCCCTGGAGTATTTCCATAGGTCAGTGTAATGGTAGCTGCGGAGAATGAATAAGAAGATACTTTTCTTGTAATGGATACGCTGTTTCCGCTGATGGAACCGGACATGGTTCCGTTGCTGGAAGACAGTGTAAGGCTGCTGCCGCTTACTTTATAAGTACCGCTCTCGGACTCTGTATAAGTCTGTCCCATCATGTTAAACTTCACCGTATATGTATAGGTTCCGTCCGCATTGAATGTGATGGTGCATGCATAAGTCAGGCTGCTGCCCATAGCGGTTGTAGTATGAGTTCCGCCATAAGTTCCGGTCTTGAATGCTGTGCTGTCGCCGCTTGTGGCATCCTCTTTCTTCTCTGCGCTCTTTTCCTCTTCCTTTTCTTCTTTGGAAACGATCACAGATGCATCGATATCTTTTTCAATGGATTCCTGGGAAACTACAAATTCCGGATAAGTAACGGTTCCGTCATCTGCCACAAACTGCGGTGTGGTAGCACCAAACCAGAATGGGGAAGTGATCTGAAGGTTTCCGTTGTCTTCTACTTCAAAGGTTGCAACATTGTCGCCAAGTACCACATTTTCGTTGTCTACTACATAATATACCAGGCAGTAAGATCCAGGTGCGATCATGTCTTCGTCTTCTTCTGTCTCTGCTGCATCTTCTGCTGCTTCAGCCTCATTTGTCAGTTCTGCCTGATAGGAGATAAATTCATCGTTGTCATCTTTGTTCTCAAAGCTTGCAGAACCGTACCACAGCTTGGAAGTAAATGTGATCACGCCATCCTCAAAAGTAAAGGTTGTGGTATTTCCGTCTGCAAAGTTCATGGTGTACTCGCCATCTGCATAGGCAATGGTTCCGTTTCCTTTGCTGGTTTCTGGATCATCTGCATTGTACATCTGGAAAGTCATATTTTCTGCATCAATATTCAGGACTGGCTCAAACATTCCCTGCATTGGGGACCAGCTGATATCTACCGCATATTCGCCGCCTGTGATATCTGCTTTTTCAGATTTGCGGTATACTTTTCCGGCACCTTTTTCTGCCTGTGAAAAGTCTGTGCTGCGGGAAAATACAAAGTTTCCTTCTTCGTCAATACGAAGATACATGGTTACTGCAAGGTCGTCGCTGACAACCAGCTCGCACTCATATACACCATCTAAGTCGGTAACCGGTGCGCCGTCAAAGTTGTATACGCCTGTAACAGTCAGATCAGAAGCCGGCATGGTTTCCGGAAGATCCTTCCACTGGGCAAAAATAAAGTTTTTCTTTTCCGGGGCTTCCAAAGCTTCAATCTGATCGCCCTCTTCATATTCCTGCTCTTTCCACACACTGCCATCCAGCATGTAAGTCAGTTTGTGTGCGGTGTCCGCATTTTCTGCTGCGCTGACATTTATCACTGCAGATACAGCAAACGCCATCAGCATAAACACTGTTAACAGTGCTTTACGGAAGTTCTTCTTCACTTCAAACATCTTTGTTCCTCCTCTTGTAATTTTATTTTAGACAACCATTCTGCATGCCACATAATGGTCCGGCTCTATTTCCACCAGTTCACAGGGCGTATACTCGCATTCCTTTTCGGCCTGTGGGCAGCGGCTGCAGAATCTGCAGCCCTTTGGCGGGTCAATGGGACTGGCAATATCTCCCTTTAATGTGATCTTCTTTTTCTCAGAATTCACATCAATGGAAAGCACTGCCGAAATCAGAGCCTTCGTATATGGATGCATAGGGTTGGCAAAAATCTTTTCTGCATCACCGTACTCTACCACTTTTCCAAGATACATAATCGCCAGGCGGTCGCAGATTTTCTTTACCACCGCAAGGTTATGGGAAATAAACAGGTAGGTAATGCCCATTTTTTTCTGCATATCCATCAGAAGATTTAAGATCTGTGCATGGACTGATACGTCCAGCGCACTGACCGGTTCATCGCAGACCAAATATTCCGGTTTCAGGATCAGCGCTCTTGCGATTGCAATACGCTGCTGCTGTCCTCCGGAAAAATCAGAGGGATACCGGTAAAGGTCGGATGCATTTAATCCCACATGCTCCAGCATCTCGGCTACCATCTTTTTCTGTTCTTCCAAAGAGTATCCGCCGCGGATGCGCAGCGGTTCTGCGATCAGTTCCAGTACATTGAATCTGGGGTTCAAAGAAGAGCCCGGATCCTGAAAGATTTTCTGCATTCTTTTGCGCAGTTCTTTTTTCTGGGAAAGACTGATGCCATTGATATCGGTTCCGTCAAATAACATCTGACCGGAGGTGGGCTTTAACAGTCCCAGGGTCGCATTGGCAAATGTGGATTTGCCGCAGCCGCTTTCCCCTACCAGACCAAAGGTTTCTCCCTTGTGGATCTGAATGGACACATCGCTGACTGCCTGCAGATATTTTGGCTTTGCAAAAAGCATCTCTTTCTTAACCGGAAAATCAATATGCAGCCCTCTGGCTTCTACCAGAACCTGCTTCTCATTTTTGGCATATTCGGTATGCTCAGGACTCATATCCATCTTCCTCCTTCCTGCACATCCAGCATCTTACCTGCCGTCCATTTTCCAGTGTCTGGATGGGCGGCATTTTCTGCCGGCAGATTTCTTTCTCATAAGGGCATCTTGGATGAAAATAACATCCGGACGGCTTATGCAGCGGACTTGGCAGAGAGTCCGGAATCTGTACAAACTTTCCTTTCTCGTCTTCCATCTTGGCCACAGATCCGATAAGCCCTTTTGTATAAGGATGCAGAGGATTCAGAAACAGTTCCCTGGTAGTTCCTTTTTCCACGATCTTTCCGCAGTACATCACGTTGATCTCGTCAGCCATGTGCACCACTACGCTTAAATCGTGGGTGATCAGCAAAAGTCCTGTGCCTGACTGCTTCTGCATGTCAGACAGTACCTTCAGCACCTGGGCCTGAATGGTCACATCCAGCGCCGTTGTAGGCTCATCCGCAATGATCAGGTCCGGACTGCAGGCAAAGGCCATGGCGATCAGCACCCTCTGGCGCATGCCTCCGGACAACTCATGGGGAAAGGCTTTATAGCGCCTTTCCGGGTCAGGAACCCCTACCATTCGAAGGGCTTCCACCGAATGCTCCCTGGCTTCTTTTTTGGTCATCTTCATGTGCCGGATGAAAATCTCATCCAGCTGTTTTCCCACTGTCATGACCGGGTTTAAGGCAGATAAGGCATCCTGAAAAATCATAGAGATCTTTTTACCTCTTAATTCCTGCATCTCTTTGTCGCTAAGCTTTGTGATGTCTTGTCCATCCAGTTCCAGTTTGTCCACGCGGACGGCTGCAGCTTCCGGATTCAGCAGCTTCATGGCAGCCAGGGAAGTGACGCTTTTTCCGCATCCGCTTTCTCCTACCAGAGCCACGCATTTGCCCCGTCCGATCTCAAGGCTGATGCCTTCTACCGCCCGCACAATTCCCATTTCCGTGGGAAAGATCACTTTCAGATTCTGAATTTCCAGTATATTATCCTTCATCCGCTGTTCCTCCGTCTTCTTCATTCATTGACTGGAACACTTCTTCCAGATATTGATTTCCCATATGCTTCATCAGCACATAGGCGCCATTTTTCCGCTTCATCCTTGGATTTAAGATTTCCTCAATGGCAAGTCCCAGACGCATAAAGGCAAAGACGGACAGGAAAATTCCAATTCCCGGTGCCAGGATGGTCCACCAGTGGCCGAACAGCATGGAACCGCCGTTCTGCGCATCAGCCAGCATTTTTCCCCAACTGATGGCGGTGGGATTGCCAAGGCCAAGGAAGCTTAATCCCGCTTCCGCGATCATGATTCCCGCACAGGTAAGGGCAGTATTCATGACCACCAGATGGGAAACTCCCGGCAGAATATGCCGGAACATAATATATCCCTTGCCTGCTCCTGCCAGTTCCGCTGCCTTCACATAATCGGAGTTTTTCAGAAGCAGTACCTGGGAGCGCACCACTCTGGACAGGCTCTGCCAGCCAAAGAGCACAAAGACAAATACAATTACCACATAGCTGTGGCCAAAAATATTAGTGATCACAATGGTAAGGGGCAGGGTGGGAACTACGATCATGATATCCACGATACGCATAAGGATCATATCCACGATGCCGCCCATGTATCCTGCCGCTACTCCAAGTATGGACCCAAGCACTGCGATCAGAAGTCCTGTTATAATTCCGATGCTTAAGGATACCCGTGTTCCGTAGATCAGCATACTGAACACATCCTGTCCGGTGGTGATGGACGTTCCAAGAAGATGGTCAAAACTTGGGGAAAGTCCCTTGTCTGCTCTCTGGGTAACATCGTAGGGATCATAAGGTGCGATCACATCGGCAAAGATGGCGGTAAAGACCAGAAGCAATACAATGATCAGTCCCACCCGGCCCTGCTTATGGTTCCAGATCTTCTGGAAAAAGCTGCCGCATTTTTTGCACCATTCTTTTATTCTTTCTCCCATACCGTCACCTCTTTTCTCCTAATGTTACCCGTGGATCCAACAGGCTGTAGCACAGGTCTGTCACCAGATTCGCCACCAGGGCAAACCCTGACAGAAAAATCATAATTCCCATCATCAGCGGATAATCATTGGTATTGTTTGCTTCCAGAAACAGGGTTCCCACACCGTTCCAGTTGAAAATCTGCTCGGTTACCACCGATCCTCCGATCAGTCCGCTGATGCTCATTCCAAGACTTGTGGCAATAGGAAGCATGGCATTTCTCAGCGTGTGCTTATAGATCACGCTTCGGTTGGACACGCCCTTTGCCTTGGCTGTGATGATAAAATTCTCATTGGATACGGCGATCACACTGTTTCTGGTGCTCTGTGCGTAGGAAATGATTCCGCCGATCACACCGCTCAGCACGGGAAGTGCCGCATTATAGGCCACATTTTGTATGCTTTCCCAGTTCCAGGAAAAGGAAGATACCATGTTCTGGTCTGTATACGCCGGAAAGATCTCCCACTGGAATCCCAGGAAAAACGCCAGCAGCAAAGCGATAAAAAAGGACGGAATGGCGGTTGAAATGGTGGAGGCATTCATCAGTGCCCGGTCCTGCCATCCCCCTCTTTTCCACGCACAAAATGCACCGATCAGTACACCGAAAAATACGGAAATCAGCATGCTGGACACGGAAAGCACCAGTGTCCAGGGAAGCCTTTCCAGAATCAGGTCAATTACTTTTGGGCTTCCGGACTGATAAGAGGTTCCCAGATCACCGTGGCACAGATTCTTAATGTATCTCACATACTGTGACCAGTTGGAGCCGTCCATTCCATACTGCTTCCGGGTCAGATCCTTGATCACCTCATACTGCTCATCTGACATATTTCCCTGCGCCGGATAATATCTGGAACAGGGGTCATCCACGCCAAGGCGCGGAATGAAAAAGCAAAGTGTTACCACTACTGCAAAAATAAAAAAGGTATAGATAATTCGTTTTATGACATATAATTTTTCCATTCATTCCTCCAGACGACTGCCCTGCTACTGCACTTTTTCCAGGTTCTGCAGTGTTGCTCCGTTGAAGACGGTCTGGCCCGGTTCTGATACGTATCCGGTGAAACGGTCTGTTCTTGCCACGGACAGGACTTCTGCACTGTACAGCGGAATCTTATAATAACTTTCTGCTGTCATTACCTGTAATTCTTTGATCAGTTCTACTTTCCGTTCCTGATTCAGGGTATGACGCATCTCCTCAATAACCGCTGCCATTTCCTCATCCTGGAATCTTCCATAATTGGAAGAACGTTCCTGGGTGACAAAATGTGCCCGGTACATCACGTCTGCATTGGACATGGAAAGAATTACGGACTGCACAGTAATATCAAAGTTGCCCGGATAAATGTATGTGGTCTCCGGTGTGGAACCGGATGCCTGAAATTCCACTTCAATTCCAATTCGCTGGAACTGACGCTGCAGATAGGCAACCAGATCCTGCTGTCCTGTGGAGGTCAGGATCTTGAAGCTGATCCGCTCTCCATCTTTCAGACGGTATCCTTTGTCATCTTTTTCGGGATACTGCTGATCCAGGATTTCATTGGCTTCTTTTAGCTTTTCTTCGGTATCGCCCTTTAAAATATCTGCTTCCGGATTATAAAGCACCTCATTGGTTGGCAGGATCAGTCCTGCCGGTGCTGTGGTTCCTGCATGGTTCAGCGTCTTTTCTACCAGCTCTTCCTGGTCAATGGCCAGGGCTAATGCCTTTCGGAAATCCTTGTCCTGCAGCAGGACTTTGTTTCCCTCATTATAGGCATCCTGGGGATTTACATTCAGCACCAGTGAAGTCACATAAGTGCCGGCAGCCCTGGATACATACATATCCTCTTCCTGCTCAAATAAGGTGAGATAGTTGGAGCTGATCGCCGTATCCAGCATGTCTATGTACCCTTTTCGCAGTGCAAAAATCGCGGTATTGGAATCCAGATAAAGCATCAGGCGGATCTTATCCACTTTATAAAGATCGTCTCCGTTTTTGTCCTTCAGATGATAGTCAGGATTGCGGTCCAGGGTGATCATCTGGGCATTGGTTTCCTCTCTGTTCAGGATCCAGGCTCCGCTTCCTACCGGATTCTGATACTGCTTGAGAAATTCTCCCTGAGGATTTTTGTTGTTTAGCTGCTGGCTTTCGCTGACCAGCGGCGCCCAGATATGTTCCGGAAGGATCAGTATGGTACTGAACAGGGTGGTCACCGCTCCAAGAACCTTATTTACCAGAAGATACATGACGGTATCCTCTTCCCCTTCCAGGATCTGGAAGGTTCCGCTGTAATCTGGATGCTGTGCCGTGAACATTCCCTGCTGCACCAGCTCCCCTTTGGAGGATTCATGGCGAAGGTCTGCGGTCCAGGCCAGCGCTCCTGCGTGATTGCTTAAGGCGTTATCGGTAGCTACATCAAAAGTATAATACACATCCTCTACTGTCAGCTTTTCCCCGTCTGACCAGTGGACATCATCATAAAGCTCGATCCGCACTGCCATATAATCTTCCGGGGATGCATCATAGTACTCTTCCACTGCCTGATAATCATTGTCCCCTTCAAAGGTTCCGTCCTGTGTCAGGGGATTTCCCTCCAGGTCTACATAGCACCAGTGTCTGGCTGTCAGCCCTTCAAATCCGCCGGCGTCCTCATCATAGGAAAACAGGGTGTTGTACAGCATGCTTGCCACAGTGGGCGCAATACCGTCTCTGGACAGCCACGGCATAAAAGAGGTTGGAAAAGAATTTCCCACATGCCCTACATACAGGGTGGAGGAATCATCCGTTTTCCTGGTATCAATGGAAGTGGCACATCCGGTCAGTGCGGTCATGGCCATGCAGCCTGCCAGAAGCAGGCTTATTACACGTCTGCCTCTTTTTTTATTCATTTTCAGACTCGCTGCCATCCGGGATCGGGTACTGAAGCTGTTTTCCGAATCCGTTCTTTGAAGCGGAATTATCATAAATCTCTTCAATGCGGAACAGGTATGCCGGATATCTCAGCCATTTATTCATATCCGGTGTATGGTACACATC
>CAVJRB010000203.1:0-3016 GCA_963651655.1 bacterium
GATCAGTTCTGGACAAGTTGGATTGAACTTTTGAAAAAGAAAACAGGAGATATGGAAGCCAGACTTTTGAAAGAAGCTGTTTTGTATTACAAAGGAATAAACGGTTTGTATGAGCTGGCGAAAGAAAATGCGGCTGTACATCCTTCTCTATATTTAGCAGTACTGGATGAATATGAGAAAGATCATTTGTATAATGAAGTAGAAGAAATTGGGGGAAATGCACTTGACAGAATGGACCCGAATCTGATAATCCGGAGCGAGATTGCCTTAAAGACAGCTTTTGCATCGTCTTGTTTAAACCATCAGGAAAAAATGATGCAGTTTTGCTGGGAAAGCTTTGTTTCTGATTCTACTGTGAAAAATTACCTGCGCCTGTTTGGAAATGAAGAGATGGCAGAAAAATATGCGAATAGTGGAAATGAAATTCTGGCAAATAGAGTAAAAGAAAATCAAGAATATAGTTATAGAAATTCAGAATTACGCAGGAATATAATAGATGATTATGAATACTATAGATTAGTTTTCTATACAGGTAATTTTGAAAAGATAAAAAACATATCTAAAAATCCAAAAGGTTCTTTAGGATGGAGCAGTTCATTTATACGAGAAGGTATCAGACTATTTTTGCTTTACTTATATAATCGTCCTTTTCCCTCGAAAGCTGCGGAAAGAATAGCTTCTTATATAGGATTTCCAGATACAAAAGACGAGAAAAATCTTTTAGCATTTGAAGTGGAAATTCAAAATGAATGTCGGGAATATAAAGTAAGTGAATTCTGGAACTACTTTCAGAGGTGGAAAAAGTATTATCCAATAGAAAAAGAAGAGCAAAATAAATATTTGTCATGGGCGGAAAACATTGTATACAAAAGAGCGGATGCAATTGTCTCTGGAAAACATAGAAACCATTATGGCGAAGTTGCAGGTCTTTTGGCAATTGTTGGAGAAATCAAGGAGGATATGGGGCAGCAGGATGCTAAGAATTGCATTTATGAACAATATAAGGGAAAATTCCCAAGACATTCTTCTTTTCAGAGAGAAATGAAAAATTATTTCAATATAGCAAGGTAAAAACCACTGTTTGGTCTTAGAAAAACCAACGATTAAGTAAAAAAATCACTGTTTGGCGTCAAAAAAACACTGATTGGAATAACCGGAGATGAAATTAAAGAGGCTCGCTCAAATTGAACGGCCTCTTTTGTTTTTTGCGGTGTAAATCTCACACCGCCTTTTGTGTCTTCATCTTTTTATTAAAATAAATAAAAAACAACGTATTCAGCACAATTCCCACCGCTGTAGAAGTCGGCGCAGCCAGACCAATTTTTGTTAAGCTGGCGTTTGGTTGGATACTCATGTAGTAGGACATTGGCAGACGTACAAGAAGTGTCTGGAAAAGTCCCTGGAACATAACCCAGAGAGTCTGGTTATTTCCGTTGAAGTAGCCCACCATGCTGAACATGATCGCAGTCACAATGGTTTCCGGCGCGAAGCCCTTCAGATAATCAAAGCCCTTCTGAACAACTGCAGCATCTGTTGAGAAAAATCCCGCCAGAACATCGCCCTTCAGCATAATCAATACGAACACCAGACATCCAAACACAAGTCCCACGCCAATTCCTGTGAACATGGATTTTTTTGCACGCTTGTGATTTCCGGCTCCAACGTTCTGGGAAACAAAGGACGCCATAGACTGCATCAGGGCACTTGGAATCAGCATTGCAAAGTTTACAATCTTGCAGGCAACGCCGTAACCGGAAGAAGCCTCAAGTCCCAGCCTGTTGACAAAAGCACAGAGAGCCAGGAAAGAAACCTGTGTGAGGAACTCCTGAAGTGCCAGAGGAAGACCGATTCCCAGGAATTTTTTGCACTGATGGTTAAAACGGAAGTCTCCTTTTGTGATGGAAAACGGAAGCTTCTTTTTGACCAAAATTACAATGGCGCAAACAACACTGATGGCCTGTGCGAAAACAGTAGCCAGGGCGGCTCCGGCAGCATCCATGTGCAGTCCTGCAACCAGCAGCAGGTCTCCGAAGATGTTTACGATACAGGCAACCAGAACAAATAAAAGTGGAGACTTACTGTCCCCAAGGCCACGGAAAATAGCAGCAAGCAGGTTATAAGCTACAATAAACAGAATACCGCTTCCGCAAATGCGCACATAGCTGGTGGTTAGATCCAGTGCTTCCTGCGGAGCCTGCATAAGCACGGAAATCGGGCGGGCAAAAGCAACCATGATGATAAACAAAACCACAGAGACTACAGTAAAAACGACTGCTGCACCTCCGATTACAGAACCGATCTGTTCCGGCTTCTTTTCCCCGAGATAGCGGGCAATGAGAACTGTAATTCCCATAGCAAACTGTGTGACTACGAATGTAACCAGATTCAATACCTGGCTTCCGGTAGAAACAGCAGAAAGTCCGGAGGTGGAGCCGAATCTGCCAACAACCAGCAGATCCACAGCACCATAAGCGGCCTGCAGCACCAGTGCACCCAGAATGGGGAGCATAAATAAGGCAAGCTTTTTCAGAATACTGCCCTGGGTAAAATCATTTTTTTCACTTGTCAAGGTTGATTCTCCTTTCACACATAATCTTATAAAATTGTCCGATGGTACGTACGGTACATCTGGCATCCTCTTCGGAAATTCCTTCCATGCAGGAAGCCAGCGCATTGAAATACTGCGCATTGTATTTCTGATCCAGTTGCTCACCTTCATCTGTAATGGAAAGATAGGTGACGCGTCCATCCTCCGGGGAGGCAAGCTTCTTCACATAGCCTTTGGCCTCCATGTCCTTGATAGTCCGGGTCACGCCAGGCCTCGGAAGTGCCAGCGCATCGCTGATATCAGACACCTTCACCTGAACCCCCTGACGCTCCAGGGAATGGATCACATCCAGATACTGAATGTAAGAAGAGGTTACACCCTCTGGCAGTGGCGGTAGCATATCACGGATCCGTTTCGCCTGATAGAAGGCATCCATCATTCGCTTGATGAGTTCAATGTCCATAGACG
>CAVJRB010000204.1:0-3435 GCA_963651655.1 bacterium
CCTACAAAGTTATTGTAAAGAACCAGTCCCAGTGAACCCATGGCATATACCTGGAAATACAGGGTAGACTTGGGCAAAATATCTGCCGGGGTTTTCATCAGGATCAGAATCTTCGGTGCCAGCACAACACCGGATATGGTCAGAAGGATTCCGCATAAAATACCAAAAGCCACTGTGGTGTGGATGGCTTTTTGCAGTTCCTTCAACTGTCTCGCACCAAAATACCGGGCTATGATCACGCCGGCTCCCATTGCCATTCCCTGGAAAAATCCTACCAGCAAAAAGGTAAGGCTGCCGGATGAGCTGACTGCTGCCAGCGCATCACTTCCCAGAAAATTTCCTACGATCAGAGAATCTGCAGTATTGTACAGCTGCTGAAACAGGTTTCCCAGAAAAAGCGGGAATGCGAAGCCCATCAGTTTTTTCCAGATGGACCCTTCTGTCAGCAGGTTCTTGTTTTGTGAATTATTCATTTTCTCCCCTCCATCAATCCTTTCTATCCTAACATAATATACCCTCTTTTTCAATTGCAAAAGCGCGCAATTCGTGTATAATGAAAGATAGTATAAAATATTATCAGTAAACTTGAAGGAGGACTTATTTTTGAAAAATCTGGATACAATCTGGACCAGCCAGGCGGCAGACGGACAGACATTAAAGGAATATCCACGTCCCGGCATGGTGCGCGGGCGCTGGATCAACCTGAACGGAATGTGGGATTATCTGATCACGGACAGCCGCATCCTGCCCTGGCAGTTTTATGAAAACGAATATTTTCCATTTGACGGACAGATCCTGGTTCCCTTTTCCCCGGAAGCACCCTTGTCCCAGGTAAACAGACAGCTGCTTCCTGATGAAACCCTGTGGTATTCCCGGGTTATCCAGCTGCCTGAGGACAGCTTTGATCCAAAGTGTCAGCGGCTCCTTCTTCATTTCGGAGCAGTGGACCAGATCTGCAGCGTCTATATTAACGGTAAGTTCGTCACTTACCACAAGGGCGGCTACCTTCCATTTTCCGCGGATATTACGGATTTTGTAGGGGAGAACCTGGTTATTTCCATTCTGATCAGCGTCCGCGACTTCAGCGACACCTCCTACCACGCAAGAGGCAAACAGCAGCTGGAAAGAGGGGGCATGTTCTATACCGCGCAGAGCGGAATCTGGCAGACTGTGTGGATGGAGATCGTGCCAGAGGATTACATAAGAGATCTGCGGATCACCCCGGATTTTGACAATGGGCATGTGAAGATCCGGATGCGCACGGAACGCCCAGACGATCGTTACGGCACAGGCAATGCCTCTTATGATGTACAGCCAGATAGCGATAAGACTTCTTCTGACTCCTGCGAAGACGCTAAAGGCTCGTTCCACGCTCCTGCTCTTTGCCGGATTTATCCGCCAGTCTATCTGGATGCGGACGGCGTAACCGATGAGCTTTGCCAGCAGCCTATTACCGAAGCTTTCCTGAAGCCGGGTAAAGAAATTTCCATTCCAGTTCCTGCCAAATACCAGAAACACTGGTCCCCGGAGAAGCCCTGGCTGTATCCGGTTTCCATTGAATATGGGGAAGACCGGGTTCTTACCTACTTTGCCCTTCGGAAATGCGACGTTCAGATGGCAGAGGACGGATATCCCCGCTTTTTCCTCAATAATCAGCCTTATTTCCAGAGCGGGGTTCTGGATCAGGGCTACTGGCCGGACGGACTTTACACGGCACCAAGTGATGAGGCACTGATCTATGACATCCGGGCCATGAAGAATCTTGGCTTTAACATGCTGCGCAAGCACGGCAAGATCGAGGCCGACCGCTGGTATTTCCACTGCGACCGCATGGGTATGCTGGTGTGGCAGGACATGCCAAACGGCGGCTCCTCCTACCATCACTGGTTTGTCACCTACCTTGCCACTTTACTGAACTGGATGCGCATTCCGGTGAAGGACATTCATGCGAAGCTTCTCTCCCGCACAGATGAGGACGGACGGCAGGAATATGTGGATGACATCCGGGGCATGATCCGGGCACTGTACAATCATCCTTCCATTGTCACATGGATTCCATTTAATGAAGGATGGGGACAGTTTTCTACGAAACAGGTCACAGACATGATTCACAAGCTGGATTCTTCCCGCCTGGTAGATTCCGCCAGCGGCTGGTTTGACCAGGGCTGCGGTGACATTAACAGCCTCCACTATTATTTCCTTGGGCTTCCGATTCCCAAATCTGCGCGTGTACTGGCCCTCTCGGAATTTGGCGGTTATTCCCTTCGTATCCCGGAGCACAGCGCCTGCAAAAATACCTACGGCTATAAGAAATTCACCACCACTGACGGGCTCACCAGCGGATTCGCCCGCCTGATGGAGGATACCATTGTTCCCTCTGTGAAAAAGGGTTACTCCGCTGCTATTTATACGCAGCTCTCTGATATTGAGGAGGAAGTAAACGGACTGATTACTTACGACCGTAAGAAAGTAAAAATGAATCCGCTGATTGTGCAGAAGTGGAATGCACGGATTAAGAAAGCGCTGAAATGATCCTCTGACGGAACCATTTATGAAAATCACCACAAAAGAAGGACCCTGGATTCCTTTTTTAGAATCCCCGGGTCCTTCTTTTTCAGGCTATTTTATAACAGCTCTTTTTCTTATTTCACGGTCATTTGCGGCTTATACATGATTCCCTCCCGTACCACTCAAAGCCGCGGCACTGCATTTCACTTCACGCTGCTATGCTTTCCTTTTTCTTAGTTTGCAGCTTCCTCGTCTGCTGCTTCGTCAGCTGTCTCATCTGCTGCCTGTGCATCATCCTTGTAGGTGTTCTCTTCGCTCTTGATCAGGGAGATGAACAGTGTCTGTGCGGTCGGCTGAAGCTCCTCGCTCTTCGGTCCGATCTGAACGTTGTACATGATTCCTGTGTCATCCAGGAATGCAATTCCGTAAGTAGAATCTGTCTCAAAGGATACTGCATAGATTCCGTTGATGGAAACTTTCTCAACATCGATGTATCCTGCATCATCAAGCTCCTGAGCCATAGAATCCAGATCATACTCAGTTCCTACCTCTGTTGCAGTTACTGCAAGATTGGTACCGTCCTCAGACTCCGGATCCAGTGCCTGGAACATCACGCCGTTTGCCTGATCATCCTCGGAAACCTCCAGAACGTTCCAGTTGCTTGGTACATAGAGGTCGAATCCTGGTTCGAAGGTCAGCCAGGTTCCTTCGTATGCTGCTTCCTCCAGCATATCGATGGTCAGCTCAGTAATTTCAGTTGCTTCAGCTGCTTCTGTCTCTTCTGCTGCATCAGCTTCTGCCCATACAGGTGCGCTGAATCCTGTAATCATTGCTGCAGTACATAACATCGCCATAACTTTTTTCCAGTTTTTCATATTTATAATCCGCCTTTCTGCGAAAGGCACCAATGCGTCATGAAACAGCCTG